>CAZPJF010000111.1:0-9868 GCA_964586095.1 uncultured Gemmatimonas sp.
GGGGAACCGCGACGGGACCAACGCCAAACACTCGTGGAACCACGGCGTGGCGGGTGCGACCGACGACCCGCGCGCCCGCGAGCGCCGCGAGCGCGACGCGCGCGCGCTCCTCGCCACGCTCCTCTGCTCGCGCGGCACGCCCCTGCTCCTCATGGGCGACGAGCTCGGCCGCACCCAGCGCGGCAACAACAACGCCTACGCGCAGGACAACGCGACCACCTGGGTCGACTGGGAGGCCGCCGACGCGGACCTCGCGACGTTCACCGCGCGCGCGATCGCGCTGCGCGCGGCGCATCCCGCGCTCCGCGACGACCGCTGGCTCACCGGCGTGCCGGAGCATCCGGAGGCCGCGCACGCCGACGTGCGCTGGTTCAACCCGGCCGGCGACCCGATGTCCTACGAGGACTGGTCCTCGGGGCGCGTGCGCACGCTCATCGCCGCGCTCGCCGCCGATCCCGACGACCATGTGCTCGTCGCGATCCACGGCGGCAGCGCGCAGGTCCAGGCACACCTCCCCGCGCCGCGCCCCGGACGCCGGTGGGCCCTCGCCCTCGACACCGCGAATCCCGAGGCGCATGGGACGCCGACGCCCATCGACGCGCGCGCGATCACGCTCGCCGCGCGCAGCGTCGTCGTGCTCGCCGAGACCGCGGGCCCCGACGCGGCGGACCCGGCGACCGCCGAGCCGGCGATGCGCATCGCCGGCATCCTCCTCCACCCGACCTCGCTCCCGGGCCCGGGCGGCATCGGCACGCTCGGCCCCGACGCGCACCGATTCGTCGACCTCGCCGTCGAGGCCGGCTTCTCGCTCTGGCAGGTGCTCCCCCTCGGTCCCACGGGGTACGGCGACTCGCCCTACCAGTGCTTCTCGTCGTTCGCCGGGAATCCGCTGCTCGTGCACGTGGACGACGGCGCGGCGGATGCGCGCGGACGCACCGGCGAGGTGGACGCGGGGGTCGCGCCCGGCGCGGATGACGCAGGGCCCGCGGACCACGTGGACTGGGCGCGCCTGATCCCGCGCAAGCAGGCCGCGCTGCGCCGCGCGACCGCCGGCCTGCCGCTCGACGACGCCTATCGCGCCTTCTGCGCGCGGGAGGCCGAGTGGCTCGACGACTTCGCGCTGTTCATGGCGCTCAAGGACGCGCACGCGCTCGCGCCCTGGACCGCCTGGCCCGCGCCGCTGCGCCACCGGGATCCCGCGGCGCTCGCCGAGGCCCGCGCGCGCCACGCGGCCGCCATCGAGCACCATCGCCGCGTGCAGTTCCTGTTCTCGCGGCAGTGGCACGCGCTCCGCGCACATGCCGCGGCGCGCGGATTGCGCCTCATGGGCGACCTCCCCATCTACGTGGCGCACGACTCCGCCGACGTCTGGGCCGCGCAGCGGCTCTTCCAGCTCGAGGCCGACGGCCGGCCGCGCGTGCAGGCCGGCGTGCCACCCGACTACTTCTCCGAGAAGGGCCAGCTCTGGGGGAACCCGATCTACGACTGGGAGGCCATGCGCGCGGACGGCTATGCGTGGTGGATCCGCCGGGTGCGCGCCACGCTCGCGCTCGTCGACGTGGTGCGCATCGACCACTTCCGCGGTTTCGAGTCGTACTGGGAGGTGCCCGGCGATGCGCGCGACGCGACCGGTGGCCGCTGGGTGCCCGGGCCCGGCGCGGCGCTCTTCGAGGCGCTCACCGCCGCGCTCGGCCCGCTCCCCGTGGTCGCCGAGGACCTGGGAGTGATCACCCCCGAGGTCGAGGCCCTGCGCGCGCGCTGCGGCTTCCCCGGCATGGCGGTGCTGCAGTTCGCGTTCGGCGGCGCCGACCCCGCGCATCCCCTGCTGCCGCACCTCGTGCCCGAGGATCGCGTGGTCTACACGGGCACGCATGACAACGACACGACCGTCGGGTGGTGGACGAGCGCGCCGGATGCACTGCGCCCGGCCGACGCGCTCGCGCGGGAACGCGAGTTCGTGCGCCGGTACCTCCGGGACCGCCCGCACGCCCCGGGCCCCGGCACGTCGCCCGGGTTCCCCGGTCAGCCGCCGCTCGGCGCAGCGTCCGCGGACCACGGCGCCGAGGCGCGCGCGATCACCTGGGCGCTCATCGCCGCGGCCTACGCGAGCCCCGCGCGCACCGCGGTCGTCCCCGCGCAGGACCTCATCGGACTCGGCAGCGAGGCGCGGATGAACCTCCCGGGCCGCGCGTCGGGGAACTGGGGGTGGCGCATGCAGTGGAACCAGCTGACGCCCGCGCTGATTCACCGCGCACGTGCACTCGCCGAGCGGCATGGGCGCCTGCCGCGCACCGGTCCCTGACCCGCGCGCCCAACATCGGCCGTGGCGGTGCACGTAGATTGCGCGAGGTCCTCCGGCTCCCCGATCCACCCGCTCCCTACCAGGTCCGCCATGCGCCACGCGACGTCGCTGCTCGCCGCCCTCGTCCTGCCCGCCGTCCTCACTGCCCAGCGGCCGGGGTCAGGCGGCACCCAGATCCAGGCCGGCGAGCAGTGCCCGCCCGGCATGACCGAGGTGCGGCCGCGCAACTGCCAGGCCCCCACCATGCCCGCGCCGAGCATCCTCGACTACCGCCCGCGCTCGACGCTCGTCACCACCGAGCATGCCGTGCCCAAGGCCAAGTACCCCGCCATCGACTACCACGGACACCCGACCGGCGGCGCCATCACCACGCCCGAGGGGCTCGAGCAGCTCGGCGACGCCCTCGACCGCATCGGCGTGCAGGTGATCGTGGCCGCGAACAACATCTCCGGCGACAACCTCGCGCGCACCCTCGCGCTCGTGAGCGCGAGCCCGCGGATGAAGGACCGCGTGCGCGTCCTCACCGGCGTGGGCTTCTCCGGCGTCGGGTCGCCCGGGTGGGCCGAGCGCGCCGTGGCGCAGCTCGAGGCCGACGCCAAGGCGGGCGCGGTCGGCATCGGCGAGATCGGCAAGGGGCTCGGGCTGAGCACCACGAAGGCCGACGGGTCCCGGCTCCGCATCGACGACCCCGCCCTCGACCCGGTCTGGCAGGCCGCTGCGCGGCTCGGCCTCCCGGTGTTCATCCATACGGCCGACCCGCAGGAGTTCTGGCAGCCGATCGACAACAGCAACGAGCGGTGGCTCGAGCTCGCGCTCTTCCCCGGGCGGCGCTACCCGGCGGAGCAGTTCCCGGGCTTCGAGCAGCTGATGGCCGAGCGCGACGCGATGATCCGCCGCAACCCGCGGACGACGTTCGTGGTGGCGCACATGGGGTGGCACGCCAACGACCTGCCCCGGCTCTCCCGGATGATGGACGAGATGCCGAACATCCTCGTCGAGGTGGGCGCGGTGCTGTACGACATCGGCCGGCAGCCGCGCGCGGCGCACGACTTCTTCGTGAAGTACCAGGACCGCATCCTCTTCGGGAAGGACTCCTTCCAGCCCGAGGAGTATCCGTACTACTGGCGCGTGTTCGAGACGCGGGACGACTACTTCGATTACTACCGCGACTACCACGCGTTCTGGAAGCTCTACGGCATCGACCTGCCGGACGAGGTGCTGAAGAAGGTGTACTACAAGAACGCGCTGCGGATCACGAAGGGGATCCCGGCGGGGGCGTTCCCGCGCTAGCGCGCACGTCCGGCGGCCGCGGGGCGCCGAGCCGGCCCGGCTCGCGGCGCTTCGCGGCGCACTCGGGACACCGCACCGCCGCCACCGGCGCCGCCGTCCGCTGCGCCACGAACCCCTCCAGCGTCGTCCACGCCCCCGACGCATCCCGCACGCTCCGGCAGTACGCGCACATCGGCACCATCCCGCGCACCACGAACTCGAGCGCGCGCATGCGGCGCGCCGTCGCGGCCTCCACCTCCGCGAACAGCCGCTGCCGGGCCCCGACCCCGAAGCCGAGCGCGGCCGCCAGGTGCACGATCGTCGAGAGCCCGAGGGCGAACGACGCGGCCCGCGCTGCATCGCCCGTCCAGATGGTCGACCCGACGACGACCGCGTGCAGCACGAACGCCGCCGAGGCCAGGTGGCGCAGCCCGCCGGCCATCCGCGGCGTGCGCGAGAGCTCGACGGCCGCGGCCATCCAGAACAGCGCGTGCAGCAGCAGCGCCGCATCCATGACCCATACCGCCGGCCGCGCCCCCGCGGCCGTGATCGCCAGCCACGCCGCCACCGGCGATGCCACCGCCGCCAGCGCGGGGAGCGCCCACCGGACGCGCAACTCGCGGAGCGCGAGCGCCAGGGCCACATCGCGCACGAGGAGCGTCGGCACCGCGCCCAGGCTCCCGGGCGCCACCGACCCCACGGGCCACGGGTCCCACGGCATCGCCGTCAGCACGTAGCGCAGGACCCACAGTCCCCAGAGCACGGCGAGCCACGCGAGCCAGCGTTCGCGCGTGTGCCACCACGACGTCACGATCACCACCGTCGCCGCGGCGGACGTCACGAGCGGGCCGAGGACCGACAGGACGGTCAGGTCCACGGGCGTCCGTCCGGTGCGGCCGGCAGCTCGGCGAGCATGCGCTCGGTGCACGCCGGACAGATGCCGTGGGTCACCGGCGCGGTGGTCGCCCGCCGGATGAACTCCTCGGGCGTCCGCCACTCCCCCTTGGCGGACTCCACGCGCCCGCAGTCCTCGCACACGCCGGCCTTCCCGCGGATCGCGCTCGTCATCATCCCTTCCATCTCCGCGAGCGCGGCGAGCCGCAGCCGGCTCGCTTGCTCGAGCTCCGCCATGGCGAGGCCGAGCGGCACCAGCACCACGCCGAGGTTCAGGAGCAGGCCAAGGTACGGCACCTGCGCCGCACCGAGCATGGGGAGCAGGCCGAGCGCGAGCGCCACGCACCCGTAGCCCACGGCACTGAGCCGCCGCGCCGCGGGCGCCGTCCGCTGGGCCGTCACCAGCGCCACGGCCACCAAGCCCATCGCCGACGCGGCGATGAGCAGCCGCGCCACGGCGAGCACGCCGCCGATCACCGGATGGGCGAGCATCCCCGCTGCGATCGTCGCCACCTCCGCGAGGAAGAGCGGCACCCACGCGCGCGCCCAGCGACGCTCGAGGTACGCCGAGGCGCCGAGCACCAGCAGCAGGTCGCGCAGGGCGCCGAGGAGGTTCAGCGGCGAGCGGTTGTCGAGCGTGCCCGCCAGGATGACGGGGACGTAGCGGGCGGCGAACGCGAGCCAGGCGATCCCCCAATACAGCAGGTACCGCTCGCGCGTGCCGTGGTGGAGGAGGAGATGGAGCACGCCCGCCACGACCATCGCCAGCGTGACCGAGATGAGTGCCCCGGCCGGCAAGCCCGTGATCGGTGTGGAGAGGTTCTGCATCCACCGGAAAGCTGTCGGTGGCCTGGCGCCCCGGGAAGTCAGGGAGCCACTGAACCCTGTGGATCCCGCACCACGCGGGGCCGAGCGCCCGCCGTGAGCGCGCGGGCGGACTCTCCGCGCTATCGGGCGGCGTCGGCGAGCCGCCGGTCGAGCCGCGCGTAGCTCTGCTCCATGCCGTCCTTCATCCCCGTCCGGAGCGCCGCGTCCCGCGCCTCCTGCGACGGATACCGCACGGTCATCGTGAGCAGCGTCCTGTCCCCCAGCGCCGTGAACTCGAGGATGTTGAGCGTCTCCGGCCACTCGGGACCCCAGCGCTCGGTGGTCACCAGGCGCGATGGCGGCACCACCTCGACCACGCCGCCTTCCATCGCCATCTCCTCGCCGCGCGACTTGCGCCACACATAGCGCCACGAGCCGCCTGGGCGCAGGTCGATCTCGCAGGTCGGCATCGTCCACCCCTCCGGCCCGGTCATCCACTGCGGGATGTGCCGCGGGTCGGTGTGCGCCGCCCACACGAGCGCCTGAGGCGCGTCGAACACGCGCTGCGCCATGATCTCGGCCGCGGTCGGCGTGCTGAACTCGGTCCGGCCGCTCCTATCCGGTGTAGCCATCGCTCTGTTCCTCGATGTCTGGGGTGGGGTCGATCGTCGCTCGCGGAGTGGTCGCGGCGTTCGATGCGGGCTTGGCGGTCGCCGCGTTCGATGCGGGCGTCGCGCTCGCGGCGGTCGCGGTGCTTGCGGCGCTGGCGGCGCTCGCGGCACCCGGCCGCGCGGTCGGCGGCGCGAGGGTCGCGAGGTACGAGTCGAGCCGCGCATGGTTCGTCTCCCAGAACCGACGGAAGCCGTCCGTCCACTCGGCCGCCGCGCGCAGCGGCGCGGCGTCCAGGGTGCAGGGCCGCCACTGCGCTGAGCGGCCGCGGGCCACGAGCCCGGCGCGCTCGAGCACCCGCAGGTGCTTGGAGATCGCGGGCCCGCTCATCGCGAAGGGAGCGGCGAGCTCCTTCACCGTCGCCGGTCCCTGGGCCAGTCGCGCGAGGATGGCGCGGCGAGTGGGGTCGGAGAGGGCGGCGAATGTGCTGGAGAGGAGGTCCGGGCTTTGGTTCATGGTTGTTGGCGGCTAACCGATGAGTTACTTAACCCATCGGTTATTTACATCTATATGTACCGCGTCGTCAAGTCCACCAGATGCCTTACGCCGCGACCGACCCCAAGCTGCCGACCCTCCGCGACCCCGACGCCGCCGCCATCGCCGCCCTCGCCGCCGAGCGCCCGGTCGGCGCGATGATCCTCGGCTGGCCACACGGGTCGTTCGAGCCGCTCGCGCCGCTCGCCGGCCTCGAGGTGCTGAAGGTCCAGGGCGCGTGGCCGCTCGCGCGGCTCGACGGGATCGAGCGGCTCACCCGCCTGCTCGAGTTCGTGCTCTCCACGCCACCCGGATCCGACGGCTCCGGGCGCTGCATCGAGGTCGCGAGCTTCGCGCCGCTCGCCAAGCTCCCCGCCCTCGCGCGCGTGGTCCTCTCCGCCGTGCGCCCCGCCGACCTCGACCTCACGCCGCTGACGCGGCTCCCCGCCCTGCGCGAGCTCGATGTGGGCGGGGTGCCGGAGTTCCAGCTCGCGCAGTACGCCTGGCTCGCGGTGCAGCTGCCGGGCGTCGAGGGGCGCTGCCTGCAGCCGCACATCGCGATCCCTGGTGTGGGGCGCTGCCGGAAGTGCGGCGCCACGGAGCGGCTGCTCATCGGCGTCGCGCCGCGCGCGCGGCGGTGGGCCTGCCCCACCTGCCACGCCAAGCGACTCGCCGCGCACGAGGCGGCGTGGGCGGCCGCGGTGGAGGCGGCGCGACCCCGCGCCTGACGGTCCGGCGCCCCTTGCGACACGGCGCCTCGGCCCGGATAGTTGCGCATGGCCGCGTCCCCCCTCGCCGCGCCAGACCTCCCGCCGCCCCCCGCGCCGCCCCGCGTCGCGACCGGGCTGCGCGATGTGCCGGCCGGCCCCGATCGCCTCCAGTCGCTCGACATCATCCGTGGACTCGCCTGCGTGCTCATGGCGATCGACCACGTGCGCGTTTACTCGGGCCTTCCCGCCGGCGGTCCTGAGCCCGGCATCTTCCTGACGCGCTGGGTGACGCACTTCGTCGCGCCGGCCTTCTGCTTCTTCGCCGGCACCGCCGCCTACCTCCTCGGGCAGCGCCTCGCCGACACCGGCGCGCTCCGGCGATTCCTCGTGACGCGCGGGCTCGTGCTCGTGGTGCTCGAGTTCACGCTCATCCGGTTCCTCTGGGCCTTCCACGTGGGGCCCGACTTCATGCTCGCCGGCGTCATCTGGATGCTCGGCTGGTGCATGGTGATGCTCGCGGCGATGGTCGGACTCGGCGCGCGGCGCGTCGGGTGGCTCGGCATGGCCATCGTGCTGCTCGCCGCACCGATCCATCGCCTCTTCGGCCTCATCCCGCCACCGCTCGCGTCGGTCGCGACCTTCTTCGCGCCCAGCGACGTCCCGGCGCCGTTCGACATCCAGGTGCTGTACGTGCTGGTGCCCTGGATCGGCGTGATGGCGGCCGGCTACGGCTTCGGCCTGCTGCTCGAGGGCGACGCCGCGCGCCGGCGCACGCGCCTGCTGCGCCTCGGCCTCGGGCTCACGCTGGCGTGGCCCGTCGTCGTCGCGGCGACGGGCGGCCTCGCGGCCGGTGCCGACGCGCCGGTGCGCCCGCTCTGGATGCGCCTCCTCGACCAGGAGAAGTACCCGGCGTCGATCCCCTTCCTGCTGATGACGCTCGGGCCGGGCATCGCGCTCCTCCCGTGGGCGGAGCGCACGACGGCGGCCTGGACGCGGGTGCTGCGGCTCTTCGGCCGCGTCCCCATGTGGTACTACCTCGCGCACCTCGCCGTCATCCACGTGGCGTCCATCGTGGTGACCTGGCTCCGCACCGGCTCGACGCATCCGGAGTGGTTCCGCACCGCGCCGTACACCTGGATGATCCCGGAGGAGGCGCGCTGGAGCCTTCCCCTGCTCTACCTGGTGTGGGCGGTCTGCATCGCGCTCCTCGTGCCGGCCTGCGCGTGGTACGCGACCGCCAAGGGGACGCGGCCGCGGGCCTGGATGCGGTACCTCTGACCGCGCGGCGCGCGCCTCAGGTCATCGCGGCCATCACGATGTCCTCCCCGAGCACGCGCCCGCGCCCCGCGCGCTTGGCCGCGAGCAGGCGCCGGTCAGCCACCTCCACGAAGCTCTTCGCGTCGACCGCCATCGCGTCACCGGGGTAGCCGGCGATCCCCGCGCTGAAGCCGATCCGCACCGTCGCGGCGCCGTCCACCTCGACCTCCGCGGCCGACACCTCGAGCCGCAGCGCCTCCATGCGCAGCAGCGCCGCCTCCCGCGTCGTCGCCGGCATGAGGATCACGAACTCCTCGCCGCCGTAGCGCGCCACCGTGTCGGTGCGCCGCATGGAGCGCGCGAGCAGCGCCGCCATCTGCTGCAGCACCCGGTCGCCCACGTTGTGGCCGTGCACGTCGTTGATCCGCTTGAAGTGGTCCACGTCGAGGATCGCCAGCGCGAGCGGCTGCCCGCTGCGGGACGCCTGCTCCATCGCCGTGGCCAGCGTGCGGTCGAAGTGCCCGCGGTTGTAGAGCCCGGTGAGCCGGTCGCGCGCGGCGAGGTAGAGCAGCCGCTGCGCGCGCCGCACGATCGCCACCGCCAGCAGCGTCGCGATCGCGAGCAGGATGAGGCGCGTCCACTGGTCCACCGGCAGGTACGGCCCCGCCTCCGCGACGAGCGCGGGGTCGTACAGGTCGTGCCGCGCCGACGCGTACACCCAGAGCCCGCCGTACTCGGCGATGGTGAGCAACCCCACCACGATGCAGATCCGCGCGTCGTAGCGCAGCGAGGTCGCCAGCAGCGCCAGGAAGTACATCTCGAACGTCACGGTCGACTTGAGCGCCACCAGCGGCGACGCCGCGAGCAGGAAGCTCACCAGCGCGAGCGTGACCATCGACACGTCGAACGCGCTCGACGCGAAGCCGATCCACGGGCGCCAGCGCCCCCGCTGCAGCGCCAGCCAGATGGCGCACGACGCCACGAGGTTGCTCGCGGTGACGATGAACCCCGTCTGGTACATCAGGAGCGACGGGTCGCGCAGCACGTTCCACGTGGGCGCGATCATCAGGAGCACCATCGCCGCGAGGCGCACGCGCGCGACCACGAACTCGCCCTCGACGCCCGCCGCGACCATCGCGGGGTCGGGGCGCGACCAGATCGGGTCCGGGGTGGCGTCGTCGGTGACGCTCATCGCGCGAGCACCGCGTTCACGAACCCGCGCTCCTCGGTCACCTCGCGCGCCACGTGCGGCGCCAGCCAGGCCGGCACCGTCACCTCCGTCTCCACGCTCGGCAGCTCCACCTCCGCCAGCACCAGCGGCCGGTCGAGGAACTCGTCGAGCGCCCAGGTGCGCTCCCCATCCACCACGAGGTGCCGCCGCTTGATCACGCGCCGGCCCTCGGTGAGCGGCCAGAGCGCGCGGAACAGCGCCGGCCCGCACGCCTCCTCCACCTCGATCCGGGCGAGCCCCTTCCCGCCCTTCACG
>CAZPJF010000112.1:0-9859 GCA_964586095.1 uncultured Gemmatimonas sp.
AGCCGCAGCACCTCGCGCACGTTGGCGCGGGTGAGCACGCGCAGCGCGCGCGACTGCGCCAGGTCGGTGCGCAGCGCCTCGGCCACCGTCGCGCCCAGGGTGGAGTCGCTCGCCGGACTGCTGAAGTCGGCGACGACGATCGTCTCGTTGGCGCCGAACTCGCCGCGGCCCCGTAGCGAGCCGAACGGCCCGATGCCCATGGCGCGCATCACGAGGAAGGCGACGACCAGCGCGGCGAAGCTCCCCACGGCGATCCCGCCGCCGAGCCAGGTGCGACGCCACGAGAGGTGCGGGCTCGCCTTGATCGCGAGCGTGGCCATGGTGCCCTGCGGCGCGCCCGCGCGGGAGCCGCCGGGCGTGAAGGTCGGCGTCGCCGTGTACGTGCGGTGCACCACCCGCTGCGTGTACCAGGTGGCGACGATCACCGGGAGCCCGGCGAGCATCACGCCGATGGCGCCCGGGAGCGCCCAGTCGGGGAGCCCGATCACGCGCGTCGCCGCCCAGGCGGTGAGGACGACCGCGGCGGAGAGGCCGGTCCAGATCGCGAGCGCCTGCCCGAAGCGCGTGCGGCCCCCGGCGAGGATCGCGGGGGCGGCGGTGGCCGCTCCGCTCGAGGTGATCGTGTCGAGCACGCGCGCCACGTCGGACGCCGCCTGCGGCCGGTCGGCCGGCTGCTTGGCGAGGCACTGCATGACGAGCGCCGCCAGCGCGGGCGGGCAGTCGGGCCGCAGCGCGCGCACGTCCTCGGGCGCCTCCGAGAGGTGCGCCGCAACGAGGGCGGAAGGATGGAGGCCGTGGAACGGAGGGCGCCCGCCGAGCAACTCGTACGCCATCGCGCCGAAGGAGTAGAGGTCGGCGCGATGGTCGGTGTTGGGGTCCCCCACGGCCTGCTCGGGCGCCATGTAGGTCGGCGTGCCGATCGACGTGCCCGCCACGGTGAGCGCGGTGCCGAAGCCGGCCGGCGCCTCGGGACTGCGCGCGGCGGTGATCGCCTTGGCGATGCCGAAGTCGGTGACGGTCGCGCTCCCCGCCGAGAGGAGGACGTTGTCGGGCTTGATGTCGCGATGCACCACGCCGTGCGCGTGCGCGTAGGCGAGCGCGCGCGCGACGTCGCGCAGGATGCCGACGATCTCGCCGATGCCGAGCGGCCCCTGCGCGAGGCGCTGGCGCAGCGAGTCGCCGTCCACGTACGGCATGGTGAACCAGGGGAGCCCGTCGGTGTCGCCGGCGGTGAGCACCGGGACCACGTGCGGGTGCTGGAGCTGCGCGGCGAGGAGCACTTCGCGCCGGAAGCGCTCCACCGAGATGCCGGCGAGGAGTTCGGGCGCGAGGACCTTCACGACGACGCGGCGGTCGAGCGCCTTCTCGCGCGCGAGGTAGGTGCGCGACATCCCGCCGCCGCCGAGTTCGCGTTCGAAGCTGTAGATGCCGGCGAGCGCGCGCTCGAGGCGCGGGCGGAGGTCGTCCATGGTCGGGGAATCTGCCCGCGCGTCGGGGTGTCGGCTAGCGAATCCCCTCACGGGAATCCCGCACGGCGCCTCGGGACGTCCCCGATGGCGACGTATATTCCGCAATGCAAATATAGTATTGCCATTCAACCAGAGGGTCCCTATGTCGATCACTCGTACCGTTCTCTTCATGGCGCTCGTCGGGCTCGCGGCGCCGCTCGGCAGCCAAGCCGCCGGACGCGGAGGCCAGCAGGCGCCGCCGCGCGCGCCGGCGCCGCGCGCCGGACAGGCCCAGGACGCCGCGCAGCAGCGCGCGCACCAGCAGATGATGACCCAGATGCAGTCCACCGTGCAGCGCGCCCAGCGCCTGCAGGAGCGCGCCCAGGCGTTGGCCGACGGGCTCCGCCAGCAGACGCAGGCCCGCACGCAGCTCACCGAGCGTGAACGGCTGATGCTCGGCACGTGCGAGGCGGTCGACCAGCAGGCCCGCCAGATGCGCCAGACCGCGACCCGCGCGCAGGAGATGATCCAGAGCCGCGAGTTCCAGCGTGACGCCGAGATGCAGCGCGACATGGAGCGGCTGCGCCTGCGCCTGGAGAACATGAACACCGAGATGGACGAGACGCTCAAGCTCATGGAGCGCCTGCGCGAGCGCACGCGGACGCAGACGCCCGCGCCGTGACGGCGTGGGCGGGACCGTCACCCGCGAGGGGAAGGCGCGGGTGGCGGCGGCCGGCGGTCGTGGGGGCGCTCCTCGCGCTGCCCGCGGTCGCCGTGCCGCTCGCGGCGCAGCGCCTCGAGTACTCGGCGGCGCTCTCCGCGGCGCGCGGCACCTTCGTCTTCCCCGAGGCGACCACCACCTGGGTGCTCGATCAGGGTCTCGTGCTCGGCGCCGATCGCTGGCGACTGTCGGTGAACGTCCCCCTCATCCGCCAGAACAGCTCGGTCGTCACGTGGGTCGGCGGGCTTCCGCTCCCGACCGGCGGACCGAACGCGGGCGCGCTGCGTGGCCGTACCGGCGGCGGCACGATCCCGATGCAGCGCCGGCGGGGGGCCGGCGGCGGCACGATGGGGGCGGCCCGCAGCCCCGCGGCCGCGCTGTTCGCCTCGCCTGCGGGCATCACGCCGGCGGCCGCGACGGTGGACTCCGGTTTCGTCGAGGCACCCGGCGCGTACGCCACGCGCGTCGGCGACCCGGTGCTGCACGCGGCCACCGAACTCGCGTTGGGCGAACGCGGCGCCACGCGCATCGGGGCGAGCCTCGTCGCCAAGCTCCCCGTCGCCGATCCGGCCACGGGGGTGGGCACCGGCGAGTTCGACTACGGTGCCGGGCTCTCGCTCTCGTTCGCCGGCAGCCGGGCCTTCGCGTTCGGTGACGTGACCCACTGGGTGCTCGGCGACCTGCCCGACCTCCCGCTGCGTGACCTCACCACCGGCATCGCGGGGGCGGGCATCGCGTTCGGCGAGATGGGGCGCGTGTCGCTGATGGCGACCGTGAGCGGTGCGACCTCGGCCATCGCCGGGGTGGAAGCGCCCGTCTCGGTCGGCGGCGGAATCGGCCTGCGAGTGCGTGAGCGGCGGAGCCTCACACTCACCGCCGCGGCCGGCCTGAGCGAGAGCTCGCCCGACTGGTCGGTCGCAATCGGTTGGCGCGACGCCGTGCGCTGGCGTTGAGCCCGGGCCTCGGCGGTCGGGGGCGCGTCGCGCGTCGGGGGTGCGTCGCGCGTCGGAGGCGCATCGCGCGCGCCGCTGCTTGCGCGATCGCGCCGCCCCCCTTAGCGTGAACCTCCCGCCGCGCTCCTGCGGCGCCCTTCCCGAGAGACGCCCTATGCGTGCACGAACCGACCGATTCGATCGAAGCATCCGCGGCGCAGGAGCCGTGGCCGGAGGGCGTGCGCGCTAATCGCCCCCGTCCTCGGTCACGGGAGCGTGTGAACGCCCCGCCTGCGCCCACAGCGGCCGCCGGCGGGGCGTTCCCATTCCCGGGAAGCTCCGGTCGCGCGGCGTCCACCAGGTGCGCCGCAGGGCGCGACCATCGCCAGCACTTCCCGTGATCATCAACCGCATCAAGCAGCACCTCGCGCGGGGTCCGTCGCGCGAGCCGCCCGTGAGCTACTACTACGTGGAGACGCGCGCCGAGTCGATCCCGGTGAGCCCGTGGACGGCGCGCGTCCTCATCGCGCGGCTCGCGCCCTTCTGGCGGCCGCGCTGGGTCACGTTCCGCGACCTCGCCAACGCGCAGCACACGCTCCGCTCGGCCGAGGTCTACCTGATCCGCGAGTCGACGCCGACCACGCGCGCGCAGGTGCGCGCGTTCCGGCGCGAGCGGGAGCGTGAACAGGAGGAGGAGTCCCCGCCGTGGCTCGACGGGTAGGGTGGCGCATCGTACCATTCGCGGTACGCGCGCCCCCTCCCGAGGATCCACCGATGACCGTCGTCCCGACCGCATCCCGAGCCGCGCGTGGGCATCGTCCCATCGCTCGCGCGCTGCTCCTCGCCGCCAGCGTCACCCTGGGCCTCGCCCCGCTCGAGGCCCAGGGCCGACGCGCGTCCGCCATTCCCGCCGCCGCGCCCTTCACCCTGGACCAGGTGATGAGCGCGCCCTATCCGACCAACCTCACCGCGAGCGGCGGCAAGCTCGCATGGACGCTGAACGCGGCCGGGCAACGCAACATCTGGGTCGCCGAGGCGCCCGACTTCACGCCGCGACGGCTCACGGAGTACCTGGAGGACGACGGCCAGGAGCTCACCGCGGTGCGCATCTCCCCCGACGGCCGGTGGGTGGTCTACGTCCGCGGCGGCGACTTCGGCTCCAACTGGGACGACGCGCTGCCGGTGAACCCGGCGGGAGCGCCGACGCCCGTGCGCGTGGAGATGTGGGTGGTGCCGTTCGCGGGCGGCGCGCCGCGTTCGCTCGGCGAGGGCCTGAGTCCCGTGATCTCGCCGCGCAGCGATGTGGTGGTGTTCGAGCGCGCGCGGCAGCTCTGGTCGGTCCCGCTCGACGGCAGCGCACCCGCCAGGCGCCTCTTCGAGCAGCGCGGCTCGGCGAGCGACGCGCAGTTCTCGCCCGACGGCTCGCGCATCGCGTTCGTGAGCGGCCGCGGGGACCACGCGTACATCGCCATCTACACGGACGAGCGCACGCCGCTGCTCTACGTGGCGCCGAGCACCAACCGCGACTGGTCGCCGCGCTGGTCGCGCGACGGGACGCAGCTCGTGTTCGCGCGCCGGCCGGGGGCCGGCGGCACGGTGGTGAACTCGCTCGAACCGCAGCCCAACCCGTGGAGCATCTGGGTGGCCGACGCCCGCACCGGCGAGGCGCGCGAGCGCTGGCGGAGCGAGGTCTCGCTCAAGGGGAGCGTGCCGTCGACGCACGGCGGCGTGAACCTCCACTGGAGCGCAGGCGACCGCATCGCCTTCCTGAGCTACCACGACGGCTGGCCGCACCTGTACTCGATGAGCGCGCGCGGCGCCGACGCGCCGCTCCTGCTCACGCCGGGCGACCACATGGCGGAGCACGTCACGCTCTCGGGCGACGGCCGCTTCCTCCTCTACTCCGGGAACCTCGGTGCGACGCCGGGCGACATCGACCGGCGGCACGTGGTGCGCGCGCCGGTGGACCGCGCCGCGCCCGAGGTGCTCACGCCGGGGACCGGGCTCGAGTGGACGCCCGTCCCGCTCGGCGACGGCCGCATCGCCGCGATCGGCGCCACCGCGCAGGAGCCGCCGGTGCCGTTCGTGCTCGACGCGCCCGGCGACGCGCGCGCCGGCGCGACCACCCGCCGCGTCTGGATGGGCCGCGACCTCGTCCCCGCCGACTTCCCGCGCGCGCGGCTCGTGACGCCGAGGCAGGTGGTCTACACCGCGAGCGACGGACAGCGCGTGCACGCCCAGCTCTTCGAGCCGCCGGGGGCGGCGGCGGCGACGGACGCAGCGGGCCGCGCTGGTGGTGGCACGAGCCCCGGCGGCGCGCCGGTGCGCCGTCCCGCCATCGTCTACGTGCACGGCGGCCCGCCCCGCCAGATGCTCCTCGGCTGGCACTACGGCGACTACTACTGGAACGCCTACGCCGAGAACCAGTACCTCGCGAGCCGCGGCTTCTACGTGCTCTCGATCAACTACCGCCTCGGCATCGGTTACGGCCACGACTTCCACCGCCCGCCGCGGGCCGGCATCGCGGGTGCCAGCGAGTACCTCGACGTCAAGGCGGCCGGCGAGTGGCTCCGGCAGCAGCCGTTCGTCGACGCCGCGCGCATCGGCATCTACGGCGGCAGCTATGGCGGCTACCTGACCGCGCTCGCACTCGGCCGTGACTCCGACCTCTTCGCCGCCGGCGTGGACGTGCACGGGGTGCACGACATGACGAGCGATGGCGGGACGCGCTTCGGCGCGGGGACCTGGCGCTTCGAGCGGCCCGCCGCCGAGCTCGACGCGCTCGCGCGCACCGCGTGGGAGAGCTCCCCCGTGAGCAGCGTGCTCACCTGGCGCTCCCCGGTGCTCATGATCCACGCCGACGATGACCGGAACGTCCGCTTCGCCCAGACGGTGGACCTCGTGCAGCGCCTCCGCGCCAGGGGCGTGGACCTGGAGGAGATCGTGATCGTCGACGACACGCACCACTTCATGCAGCACGCCAACCAGAAGCGCGTGAACGCGGCGATCGCCGAGTACCTGGAGCGGAAGCTCCGGCCGGTCATGTGAGGGCGCGTTCTGCCAAGGCACGCGCGACGCTCGCCCGCCTCGTGGCGGGCGCGGTCATCGGCGCCGGCGCCGGGGCGCTGTCGCCCCCGGCGGTGCGCGCGCAGCCGGGCGCCCCCGCCGCGCCCCCGGCCGCGCTCCCGCCCACGGCGGTGGTGATGCTCGGCACCGGCACCCCGAATGCCGATCCCGACCGGAGCGGGCCCGCGGTGGGGGTGGTGCGGAACGGTCGCGCCTACCTCGTGGATGCCGGCCCGGGGATCGTGCGCCGCGCCGCCGCCGCTGCGCGGAGCGGCGTGCCCGCGCTCGAGCCGCAGAACCTGCAGACGCTCTTCCTCACGCACCTGCACTCCGACCACACGCTCGGGCTCCCGGACGTCATCCTCAGCGCGTGGACGCTCGAGCGCACGGCGCCGCTCGAGGTCTTCGGGCCGCCGGGCACCAAGGCGATGGTCGACCATCTCCTCGCCGCATACGCGGCCGACATCCGCAACCGCATCGACGGCGCCGAGCCCGCCAACGAGACCGGCTACAAGGTGAACGTCCACGAGATCCGCCCGGGGATGGTCTTCGATGACGGCAACGTGCGCGTCACCGCCTTCGCGGTGCCCCACGGCGACTGGGAGGTCGCGTTCGGATACCGCTTCGACTCGGCGGACCGCTCGGTGGTGATCAGCGGCGACACGCGCGCGAGTGATGCGGTGGTCCAGGCCTGCAGCGGCTGCGACCTGCTGCTGCACGAGGTCTACTCGGCCGAGCGCTTCCGGACGCGCCCCCCGGAGTGGCAGCGCTACCATGCCCGCGCGCACACGAGCACGGACGAGCTCGCGCTGCTCGCGACCCGCGCGGCGCCCCGGCAGCTCGTGCTCTATCACCAGCTCTACTGGGGCACCGACGACGCGGGGCTGATCACCGAGGTGAAGCGCGCGGGCTACGCCGGTGCGGTGCGGTCGGCGCGGGACCTGGGCATCTACTGATGAGGGAGGAGGGAGGAGGGCGGATGAACGAGCCTACGTCCTGAGCGCGGCGAGGATCGCGTAGTCCAGCCGCGCGCGCGCCATCGCGATCGCGGCGGCGGTGCCGAGGGCGCGCCAGCCGCCGAAGCCACGCTGCGCGAGCAGCGTCGCGGACTGCTTGAGGGCGTGCCGCGTGAAGCCGCCGAGCACCTCGGGGCCGCAGCGCACCATCCGCTCGAGGGCGAAGCCGGCGTCGGAGAGCCCGGGCTCGACATCGTGCGCGGTCCAGAGGTTCGCGGTGGGGATCCCCGCGCGCGTGGCGAGGCGGATCACGCGCGGGCTGCGCTGCGCGCGCGGCGCGACGAGCAGGTCCGACATCGCCAGCCGCGTCCCCGGGCCGACGACGAAGGCGAGCCGGTCGAGCCAGACGTCGCGCGAGTCGAACAGGTAGGCCGCATCGACGCAGGTCACGGCGCTCACGTCCGGCGGCACCGGCACGGTGTCGATGGCCTCGGCGTGCGCGCAGCGGAAGGTGATGCGGTCGCCGAGTCCCATCGCGGTCACGCGGCTCGTGTTCGCCGCGACGAGGATCGGGTCCGGCTCGAGGCCGATCACGCGGGCGACGTCGAACTCGCGGACCCACATCACGCAGGAGTCGCCGTGGCCGCAGGCGACGTCGAGCACCACGTCGCCGGGGCCGAGGGCCGCTGCGCGGCCGACGCGCCGCGCGAGCTCCGCGGCGGCCTCCACGTATCCACCGCCGTTCTTCCAGAAGCCGAGGTTCGTCCACTGCGTGGCCGCCGAGACCCCGTTGAGCAGGGCCGATTCGATGACGGGGCGCGGTGGGGTGTTCGGCATCACCTCCCGGACGTCACGACCCAGGTGATGGTCACGGTGTGGTTCACCTCGTTGGCCGGCCGGCCCGGGAGGGCGTTCCAGAGGTTCATGTAGCCGACGTCGACCCGCTGCCGCGGTGCCACCGGGAGTCCGGCCCCGAGCAGGAACCGGTTCTGTGCGAACCGGCCGAGCGCGCCGCTGTGCCCCACGGGCAGGAGCAGCTCCTCCTGCGCGTACCCGAGCACCGGGCGGCCGCGGAAGGTGAGCCCTCCCAGCGGGGCCTGTGCCCGGACCATGTACCGCGCGCGCTGCTGGTACTCGAAGCGTTCGGTCCCGTCCCCCACCACCGGTGCGAGCCAGCGCTGCTCCCAGCGATAGCGGTGCGAGATGGTCGCCTTCCCCGCGGCGTGCGTGAAGCCGAGCTGCTGCCAGAGGCGGTGCTCGCGGAGTGGCGTCGCGGTCGGGAGCTCGCCGTACGGCGCGGTCGCGATGTAGGCGTAGCCGCCGCCCGCCTTCACGCCGGGGGCGATCGTGCGCAGGAGGCCAGGGCGCAGGAGGACCTGCTGCGGCTCGTCGCCGAGCCCCATGCGCCGCCAGTTGCCGTCGAACCAGAAGTGGGTGCGGGGCGTGATGTTGTGTTCGAGGTTGGTGACCACCCAGGTGGAGAGCTGGTGGGTCACCGGCCATGAGCCGCCTTGGGCGAGGGCGATGCGCGGTGCGGCGCTGGCGGCGGCGGCGAGGGCGAGCGCGAGGAGATGACTCCGGTGCGGGTTCGTCATGCCCGAAGCATCGGCAGGCGCCGCGCCCCGGGCCACCCCGACGTCCCGCTTCCGGACGCCGGGATGGCTGGCGGGTTGGCGCTCGGACGCCGCGCCGCCGTTCCCTACGGGTGGGACGTCAGTTGACCTTGGTGCCCTTCACCGGCGACTCGGGCATCGGCGGCATGTCGAAGCCCTCGAGCCGGCGCGCGAGCGTCCCGGTGAGGGTGCTGCCGTCGGCCTGCAGCTTCCACGTGGTGATCGAGGTGGCGGCGCGTTCCTCGCCGTTCGCGTTGATCGTCGCCTGGCTCGTCTGGAGGAAGGTCGCCGGCGTGCCGACGGGCTTGGCGGCTGCGAGCCGGAAGGGAGGGCGCGGCCCGAGCTCGGGGTTGGTCGCGACCACGACCGCGACGATGAGCGAGTCGGCGGTCTCGGTCACGGTCATCGTCGCCTTCACCTGCAGCGGTGTGGGCGTGCCGTTCTCCATGCGCATCCCCCCGGCGTACTCCACCTCCCACTTCCCGACGAGGGGATGGGACTGGGCGAGCGAGGGCGTGGAGAGGGCCGGGAGGATGAGGGCGGCGGCGAGGAGGGCGTGGCGCATCAGGGGGTCGGGGTCGTGGGGTGAGGTGAATCAGCGGACGGACGGGCGACGCGCGATCGGGAGCCCGCCTTGCCATGAGTCACGCGCACGCGCGCGAGGGTTCCCTCGCGCCGACGGACACCCGCCGGCGAGCCGCCCGCACCGCGCGCGGGCTGCCGCCTTGCCGTCCCCTTCATCCGTCGTCCTCCATCGGCAGGCACTACGGCACCACGCGCGGCCTCCCGATCTGGTACTCCTTGGGCGGCACGTCGCCGCGCAGGTGCTCGACGAAGTAGTCCCACCGCCGCCGCATGATGTACGGCGAATCCGCGCCGAAGCCGTGCCGCGCCTGCGGCAGCATGATCATGTCGAAGTCCTTCCCCGCCTTCATCAGGGCGTCGGCGACGAGCTGCGTGTTGTAGGGGGGCACGTTGTCGTCCATCATGCCGTGGATCAGGAAGAGCTTCCCCTTGAGGTTCGCCGCGTGCGTCTGGTTCGCCTCGGCCGCGTAGTTGTCCGAGTTCCCCTCCTTCACCAGCAGGCCCTGGTAGCGCTCGCCCCAGTCGTCCTCGTAGTTGC
>CAZPJF010000113.1:0-4090 GCA_964586095.1 uncultured Gemmatimonas sp.
GATGCCGTTCACGGCCGCGCGCTCGGCGGTCAGCGACGCGGCGCCGATCGCCTCGTACATCGCATCCGCCGCGCCGAAGAGCCGCAGCGCGCGCGCCGCGGCGCCGCGCCGCTCCGCGACCGCGCCGAGGATGCGCAGGCTGCGGCCGGCGAGCCAGCGGTTCTCGGTCTCGGGGGCCACGCGCAACGACTGCACGGCGAGCCGCACCGCACGCCGCTCGTCGCCCCGCATGAGCGAGACGAACGCCTGGGCATCGAGCGCGTACGCGATCCCGATGTCATACCGCCGCTCGCGATACACGGCGAGCGCCTCGTCCAGGAGCTGCGAGGCCTCGTCCCAGCGCTGCTGCCACACGAGCACGGGGACGAGCCCGTGCGCCTTGGCGAGCGCGAGGTCCCACGGGTCCGGCTGCTGGGCCGCGAGCGCCATCATCGCATGGGCGTGGCGCGTCGCCGCGGCGACGTCCTTGCGGAGGCTCGCGGCGACGGTCTCGACGAGTCGCGTGAAGGCGGACCAGCGGGTGTTCCCCGCGGCCTGCCAGCCGCGCTGCGCCTCGTCGAGCCGCTCCCCCGTGCGCGGGTCGCGCGCATACATGCCGAACAGCCCCATGCCGTGCAACGCGGCCGCACGCAGTTCCGGGGGCGGGTCGTCGGCGGTCGCGAGCGCGCGTTCGCATTCGACGAACCCCTCGCGCCACAGCTGCCGGTGGAACCAGTACCAGAGGAGCGCCCAGGCGAGCGGCAGGCCGACGCGCGTCCCCGCGTGGTGCGCCGCGCTCCACCGCAGGGCCGCCCGGAAGTCGTCGTGCTCGGCGTCGATCGCGCGCAGTTGCGCGGCGCGGCCGAGCAGCAGGTCGGGCTCCGCGGCGCGCGCACGCGCGAGGAAGTACGCCGCATGGCGCGCCTCCACGCCGTCGGCCACGCCGCGCGCGCGCAGCCGCTCGAGCGCGTACTCGCGGATCGTCTCGAGCAGCCGGTAGCGGGCGGCCCCGGCGTCCTCCTGCATCGTCACGAGCGACTTGGTCGCGAGCGAGGCCAGGAGGTCCAGCAGCCGCGCCGCCGGCACCGCGCCCTCGGCGCAGACCTCCTCCGCCGCATCGATGGTGAAGCCGCCGGCGAAGACGGAGAGCCGCTCGAGGAGGAGGCGTTCCTCCTCGGCGAGCAGCTCGTAGCTCCAGTCGACCGTGCCGCGCAGGGTGCGCTGTCGCGGTGAGGTGCCGCGCGTGGACGAGACGAGCAGTGCGAACCGGTCGGCGAGGCGCGCGGCCAGCTGCGCGGGCGGCAGGACCGCCACGCGCGCGGCCGCCAGCTCGAGGGCCAGGGGAAGCCCATCGAGCCGGCGACAGATGTCGATGACGGGTCCGACGTTGGCATCGGTGAGCCGGAAGGTGCGCGACGCCTCCTCCGCTCGTGCGACGAAGAGCCGCACCGCCTCGTTCTCCCGCGCGACCGCGACGTCCGCCATCGCCTCCGGCAGCGCGAGCGACGGGACGAGCCAGCTGCGCTCGCCTCCGACGCCGAGCGCCTCGCGGCTCGTGGCGAGGAGGTGCAGCGCCGGGCAGCCGGCCAGCAGCGTCGCGGCGAGGACCGCGCAGGCGTCGACGAGGTGCTCGCAGTTGTCGAGCACGAGGAGGCGCTCCCCGCTGCCGAGCCGCGCGATGAGCGCCTGCTCGGCCGAGGCGGCGCCCTCGATGCGGATCCCGAGCGCGAGCGCGACGTGCAGCCCGAGGGCGTCCGCATCCGAGAGCGGGGCGAGCTCCACCCAGTCGACCGCGCGCCCCTCCGCGGCGAGGCGGCGCGCCAGTTCGAGCGCGAGCCGCGTCTTGCCGCTGCCGCCGGCCCCGGTGAGGGTGAGGAGCCGCGCGCCGGCGACCTGTGCGCGCACCTCGTCGAGCGCGGACTCGCGCCCGACGAACGCCGTGAGCGGTGCGGGAAGCGTGGCGGCGACCGCCGGCGTGCGCGTGGAGGGCAAGGTGGGCGCATCTTCACGCCGCCCACCGACGGTGTCAACGGGCTCGGTGCGCGGTCAACGACGGCTCACGGCTCCACCACCTCCACCTGCAGCTCCTCCAGGGGATGCGCCGCCACGAACGCGTGGAGCTCCGGCGCGAGGGCGGGTCCCGTGACGATCACGAGCGTGGGCAGGCCGAGGCCGTCGATCAGGCCGCGCAGCCATGTCGCGAGGCTGAGGCCCGCCGGAGGACCGTCGCCCACGCCGGGTGACCGCGTGATGCGCACGGGCAGGACGATCCGGTGCGCCTGCCATCGCGGCGGCAGGGCGTCGCCGAGCACGGCAGCGGCGAGCGCCGCCTCGAGCACGAGCACGGGCGGGCCCGACCCGACGCGCAGGTACTCGGTCTCGACCCCCCCGCACTGCACGGCCGCGCGCGCCGGGGGGACGCGCGCGGCCTGATGCGTGAGTCCGTTCACGGGGCGACGCGCACCCAGGCGACATCCGCCTTGTCGACGTCGGTCGTCGTGCGGCGCCGGAGCCCGCTCCCGTCCGCGCGCACCGTGTAGACCTGCGCACGGTAGTTGCCGCTCGGACTCGGCTCGTGCACCGACGTGAAGGCCAGGAGGCGCCCATCGGGCGACCAGGCCGGATGGCGCTGGCGGTCCGCCAGCGGTGCGGCGAACACCGGCCGCTGCTGGCCCGTGGACACGTCCACCAGCCAGAGGTCGTCCGAGACCTCGCCGCCCTGCCGGGTGAACGCGATCGTGCGACCGTCCGGCGACCAGCTCGGCTCGTCGTCCGCGTGCGATCCCGGCGTCGTGAGCGCGACGCGCCCGCTCCCGTCGAGACCGGCCGTGACGAGGTGCGAGTGGGTGTGGTCGCCGATCACCCGCTCCTCGACGAAGACGAGGCGGAACTGGCCGTCGACCGGCGCCGGCGACCACGCCGGGTGATGCTGCACGAGCGCATCGTCGGTCACGCGCGTGGTCGCGTTGCCCTGCACGTCCGTGACCCAGATGTCGGTCGGGTTGAAGCGCCCCGGCGTCGCGCCATCCTCCCAGCGGCGATACGCGATGCGCGTGCCGTCGGGGCTCCAGGCCGGCTGGTCCTCGTTCGCGGTATCGCCGCCCGTCAGGACGCGGACGTCGCTGCCGTCGATGTCGGCGATGCAGATGCCCG
The DNA here is from genome assembly GCA_964586095.1 of uncultured Gemmatimonas sp. Classification (GTDB taxonomy): domain Bacteria; phylum Gemmatimonadota; class Gemmatimonadetes; order Gemmatimonadales; family Gemmatimonadaceae; genus Pseudogemmatithrix. The sequence continues at coordinate 3,133 of CAZPJF010000113.1, forward strand.
TCCCCTCGATGGACGAGATCACGCAGGTGAACGCGAGCCGCGTCCCGTCGGGCGAAGCCGTGGCCTGCGAGGCGCCCCCGACGCCGAAGATCTCGACGGGCTGCTCCAGGGTCAGCGGCGAGCGGTGCAACCGCGCGCCGACGAGCCCGCCCGCGTCGGTGCCGTACAGCAGCGCCGCGCGGACGTCCGGGTTCACGGTGACGAGGGCGTCGGCGGCGAGGGCGCCGTGGCGCGCCACGATGCGCGCGGTACCCTCGCTGCCGGCCGTCACGACGCCCGCCGCCGAGACCGAGGCGACCGACGGGGACTCGGAGGTCCAGGTGACCGTACGGTCGTCGAGGACCTGTCCCTGCGCGTCGCGCAGCGTGGCCACGAGGGCACGGGCGCCACCCTCGAGGAGCGTGAGCGCGGCGACGTCAAGTTCGATCGACACGGCGGGCACCGCCTCGATGGTGAGCTGGAGCTGCTCCAGCACGCCTTCGCTGGCCACGCGGATCGTCGCCACGCCTTCGCCGACGGCGGTGACGGTGCCGTCGAGGCCGACGGTGGCGCGCGCGGGATCCACGGAGGACCACGCGACGGCGCGGCCGGGGAGTTCAGTGCCGTTCGCGGCGAGCGGCATCGCCGCGATCCGCACCGACTGGCCCACGAGCATCGTGGCGGGCGCGCCGTCGATCCGGATGCTGGCCACCGGCAGGTCCGGCGGCGGACCTCCGGGTCCGGTGGTCCCGCCGTCTCCGCAGGCCGTGAGCACCACGGCGAGCGCGACGGTGAGCGAGGCGAGTTGGAGCGTGAACGGTGAGGCAGGCATGAGTGGGGTCCGGATCGAGGGTGGAGTCGGGTCGGGGGCTCCTCCGCCCCCGACGCGCCTCAACCTCGTCGCCGGCGATTAGGGACCCGATTAGGGGCCGCGCACGCTCGGCGCAGGGGCCGCGCACGCTCGGCGCAGGGGCCGCGC
>CAZPJF010000113.1:4190-9804 GCA_964586095.1 uncultured Gemmatimonas sp.
GCCGCGCACGCTCGGCGCAGGGGCCGCGCACGCTCGGCGCAGGGGCCGCGCACGCCCGGCACAGGGGCAGCGCGGGCCCGCCACGCGGGAGCGGGCTAGCTTTCCCGACCGTGAGCGACGCCCCGTCTTCGGCCAAGGACCGGCTCGTGGCATGGCGGCGCGGGATCCCGCGCACGCCGCCACTCGAACGGAGCACCGTCCGCGCCCGGGGACTCGACTTCGCCGTCTGGCGGTCCCGCGCGGTGGAAGGCGCCACGCCCCTGCTCGCCATCAACGGCGGGATGATCTACGGGCACGACCTGCTCTGGCCGGCGCTCGCGCCCCTCGCCGCGGCGCGGCAGGTGATCCTCTACGACCAGCGGGGGCGCGGCCAGACACCGGCCCCGCCCGGTCTCCGCGCCGCCCGCGTCGAGCATGACGTGCTCGATGTCGTCGCGCTGCGCGAGGCCCTCGGCATCGCACGCTGGGACCTGGTCGGGCACTCGTGGGGCGGTGGCATCGCGCTCCTCGCCGCCGCCGCGGATCCGGGCGGGGTGCGCCGCGTGGTGACGTTCGATGCGGTCGGCGCGACCTCGGCGTGGCTCGATCGGCTGCATGCGAGCGCCCTCGCCCACCTCGAGCAACGCGGCGCCACGGAAGCGCACGCGCTCCTCTCCCTGCTGGATCCGCTCGCGTTGCATGAGCCCGACCCGCAGCGCCACGCCGAGTACAGCCGCACCATGTACGCGGCCTGGTTCCATGACCAGGAGATGCGTTCGTTCTCGCCGCCGCTCGCGCTCAGTCCCACCGGGGCGACGGTCGCCGCGCGGCTCCGCCGCGAGGGATACGACTGGCGCGACCGCTACGCGGCCGTGCGCTCGCCGGTGCTCCTCATCCATGGCGCGGAGGACGCGCTCCCGGTCGCCGAGGCCGAGCGGTCGGCGCAGCTGATCCCCGGCGCACGGCTGGTGGTGGTGCCGGCGGCGGGGCACATGCCGTTCTTCGAGAACCCGGAACCGAGCTTCGGCGCGGCGCTGGCGTTCCTGGATGAGGCCGGTGCGGCACGATAGGCCGTGCGCGGTCCGCGCGCGCTGCCTCAGCGCGCTGCGTCCCATGGCGCGCACGGTGGCCGGGGGGGCCGCGCTCGCCGCTGCGCTCGCGGCGTGCGGCGGTGGTGCGGAGGGGACCGCCGCGGGACGCGTCGACCGGGCGGGAGGAGGCCCCGGAACGGCGGACGCGCGCATCGCGCGCGCCGTCGCCGACTCCGCCTTCGCCGACTCGGTCCTGCGCGCAGCCGAGGACATGGGCGCGACCGTCGTCGCGCGTCCTTCGGCGCTGCCGGCGCCCGTGCGCGACCCGCAGGAGGTCCGGCTCGCCCTCCTCACCTATGCGCCGGGCAGCTACGCCGACGAGCTCTTCGCGCAACGCGACTCGGTGAACTACCGCTGGCCCGACCGCACGCGCGATCCGTTGCGCGTCTGGATCCAGTCCGCGCCGCCCGCCGGCGCCGAGGGCGGCATCGCGCGCGCCGTGCGCGACGCGTTCGCCCCGTGGACCGCGACCGGGATCCCGGTGGCGTTCGCCTTCACCGAGGACTCGGCGCGCGCCGAGATCCACGTCACCTGGGTCGACCGCTACGAGAGCCGCACCACGGGGCGCACGCGCTGGGTGCACGACCAGCACGGCTGGATCACGGGCGCGTCGATCGAACTCGCGCGCGCCCAGCCCGACGGCACGCCGCTCGACGCGCGCTCCGTGCATGCGATCGCGCTGCACGAGGTGGGCCACCTGCTCGGTCTCGACCATGCGCGCGACGAATCGCACGTGATGGCGCCGCGTGTGCGCGTGGAGGAATTGAGCGAGGCGGACCGGGCCACGGTCCGCCTCGTCTACAAGCTGCCGCCGGGGCGCGTCGTGCTCCGGTGAAGGCGAGGAGCGCGAACGAGTTCAGGAAGGAGCGTACCTGATGTCTCGCCGCTGCTAACCCATCATGATGGATTGCGCCCTCAAGGCCATTCTCGTACGTGCGCGCTCAATCTCCTTGAGTTTCGCACGCGTTCCAGCCTTGAGTCCCAAGTGCAGCTTCTGCTTCGAGCCCTTTTTCTTCGCGGCACCCTGACCCGAGCGATGGCTCTTGAGCACGAGTCGCATTCCAATCGGCGGCACTGTCAGTTCTCCTCTATAGCTGGTGCAAGTTACCGGCAAAGGGGCGAACACGCAAGTCCTTCCGTGACAACAGGTTGTCGGCCTCTGTGTTCCCAGGAGAGATGTCAAAGACTCGGGCGGTGTTCACGATCAGCTGATTCGGATACCGAATCCACAGGAATGACTCGTCGTCGAACGGACCTGCCGTCGCGTCAATCCCAACCTCGGCGAGGACTTCACGATTCGTCCTCCAGTCGACGAGGCTCGCCACCTCCGTGACCCAGACAAAGTGAGGCATCGGAAGGCTCAGTAGCTGAGACGTGAACCCGTCGTTGGCGGACCTTCGATCCTCCTTGTAGTTCTTCGAGGACGTCAGGAACAAGCGCCGCACGAACTTCTTCGCCTTGCTGGGTGGCCCGAGCTCATTCAGCAGGTCAGTGGTGATTACTTCGGCGGCCTCCGGACGCAACAGCACCTTGTCCGGCAACGGCATGACGAGAGACTCGAAGCTGCGACAAGAGCGCCGATAGCCGCTCGCGTTTGTCTCCCAAGCAGCGACCTGAAACGGTGGGAAATTGTCATCGTTCACGACGACGGCCGACAGGAAGTCGGAGCTCCTCAAGACGCGCCCACCTCGTCTCACCCTTGTGCTCGAGCGATCGTGGCGGACTCCGACCGCGACCAGCGCGTGCCCCGGCACGCCGACGATTGCGGGAATCCCGCTGTCAATGCAACTCGCCACAAGATGCAGCAGCTCGCGCTGAGTCGAACGCCGCGCGGATTCTGCACTCGGCGCCAGCGTGGCCCAACCCGAACGTGCTCGGCGTCGCTTCGGCTTCTGACCTGCGACCTGCTCGAGGTCGTAGGGCTCAGCGCCAATGCCAAGCTGACCGATCATGGCCGCAACCTGACTCATGTAGAGCCCACGCCCAGGCGTCGCTCTTCCCCACTGCAGGTCTCTGTTCGCGCGGGATATTTCCAACGGATACTGCTCTGCGTACCATGGATATCGCTGCGACAGGTATCGGTACAAGCTCCAGATTGCGGTCTCAGCGCAGAGATGCACTTCGGCGTCCTGACTCTGTGCCGGAAACGACCTAACTTGGAGTCGCTGTCCCATCACGCTCGCCGAGAACTGAGCGAGGAGACCCTCGCTGCCACGAAGATGTTTCCATGCAGTACGACGTGGATCGAGGAGACAACGTCCGATGCGAGAGTACTCGGTCGGCCGAAGGACGACATAGCCGAAGTAACCCGGGGTCGTGCCGGGGGATGAAGAGCGGCCCGACCTGGGCGCGTTACTCTCGAGCCACTCGGCAAGCGACTTCGCTGACGAACCGCTGAAGAACTCGTGCGCCGGTACTTCAACGTCGAACATGTGCAGCCGAGCTGCCCTACTTCGGGATCTCGTGAACTTCTTCGAGTAATAGCCTGAGTAGACGTTCCGATAGTCCTTGTCGATATAGTCATGCTCGACCACGACCGTTCTCGCACCGACTAGCATGTGCCTGAGTGATTGCTTGTCCTCACGACAGAGCGGCAACCCCGCACCGAGAAGTGCGATCTCCGAATCGCGCATTGCTCGCGCGGGCAAGTGGTACATCTCGAACGCGCCATCAAGCTGCGGTGCGACTGACCCCGGCAACGTCACCTCCACGACCGGTGAGGACAACCTCTGACGGCGGCCATGAATGGCGTGGGCCGCTCAGCGAGTTGGTTAAGCGACGCTTTGTGCCCCGAAAGCGCAACCCCGCACCGCAACCAGCGACGCAATCCTCGAGCGGGCGGGTGCACTCGGCCACCATTCCTTCACGAGACTCCGAGCAAGTGGCCGTCGGCGCCGAAGGAGAGACGAGGGCAACTTCCCCCAGCGGAGGGACTGAGCATCATCCGACGCACTCTTCCTTGACGAGCCGCTGGCGGCAGGCAAAGACATCACCAACACGCGGACCGAGCGCGATGCACCAGCGGCGACGAAGCTCCCTCTAGCGCGGTCCCCACCGCATGGTGACCGTCTTCCGGTCCTTGCCGCGCGCCACGCTGAGCGTCGCCGACTCGCCGGGAGAGGACCCGAGCAGCTGCACGAGCATCATCGGATTGGTCACGGGGGACCGCTCGACCGCGGTCACCACGTCCCCGCTGCGCAGGCCGGCCGTGGCCGCCGCACTGCCATCGGCGACGGTGGAGACGATGACGCCCTGCTTCACGCCGAGCACCTCGCGCCAGCCGTCGTCGAGCTCGCGGAACTCCGCCCCGCCGAAGAAGGCGTAGGCCGTGCGGCCCTCGGTGCGCGGGCTGAAGACGAAGAGGCGCACCTCGTCCGTCGGCGCGGGAAGGGAGTCGCGCGACTCGACCACCATCCGACGCGGCTCCACGCCGCGCTCGGCGAAGGAGAGGCTCCCCACGCGCGGGAGGCGCATGGGCAGCAAGGCACGCTCGAACTCGCCGCACGAGTCGCCGAAACCCGCGGGACGCGGCGCGACGCCGATCGAGAGGTCGCGCGGCACACCCGCCCGCTCCACGCGGAGCAGCACGGTGCGGCCCGGCACGAGCTGGTCGCCGATCTCGGGCACGCGCTCGCGCGCATCGAGCCCGCCGATGCTCACCACCCGGTCGCCGCGCTGGACGCCCGCGCGCTCGGCGGGCGAGCCCGGCTCGACGCTCGTGACGCGCGTCCCGAGCGCCCGGGGCCGCTGGTCGACGATCGTGAACTCGGTGGTGAGGTTGATGCCGAGGTAGCCCGGGGGGCGCGGGCCGCGCTCGTCCATGCAGCGCGCCTGGATGGCGCTCATCATGGCGAACCCGTCGCGCGTGTGGAGCGCGAGCTGCTCCTCGAGGCGGCGGCGCTGCGCCAGGTCCTGCTCGGAGACCGCGCGGAGCTGGCGGACGAGCTCGGTCTCGCGCGCGCGCCAGTCAGTGACCATCCGCTGCACGTCCCGGACGTCGCCGACGAGGATGCGGTCGATCAGCGAGTCGCCCCGGATCGAGTTGCGCTCCACGATGCGCATGGTCTGCGCGTCCGGTGCGCTCGCTGCCCCCAGCACGAGCGCCAGCGCCCCCAGGACCCCCCGCGCGCGCCGCATCAGTAGCGCTCCATGCGGCGCGTCTCGGGGAGCGTCGCGCCGATCTGCCGGAGCGTCGCCTCGCGGGCGCCGAGCGTGGTGAGGTAGTACTGGTTGAGCATCGGGTCCTGCGGGGCGCGGAAGAGGGCCGCGCGCGTGGCGGCCGCGATCTCATCGAGCGCGGCGAGGCGGGTCTGGTACGAGTCCTCGTTCATGCCGATGAAGCGCATGGACGTGTCCTGCGCCGCGAGGAAGGCCGCGGCGCTCTGGTACTGCTGCTGCGCGCTGGCGAGCACGCGGATGGCGTCGTCGGCCGTCCGGAAGGCGGGCGCGGCGGCGACGGGGGTGGCGGCGACGCCGGCCGGCGCCGCCGGGCCGGCCGCGGTCACGCGGCCGAGTGCGGCACCGCCGAGCACGAGCGCGAGTCC
>CAZPJF010000114.1:0-9743 GCA_964586095.1 uncultured Gemmatimonas sp.
GGCGCCGCGCGCCGCCGCCGGACCCGCCGCCGGACCCGCCGCCGCGCGCCCGGCGCGCGACACCCTCGCCGCGCTCCAGCGCACCCTCGACTCGCTCGCCGACGCGCACCGCGGCGTCGTCGGCTACGCCGTGATGCACCTCGAGAGCGGCCGGCGCATCGCGCGCCGCGGCGACGAGCCCTTCCCCACCGCCTCGCTGATCAAGGTCCCGGTCCTCGTCACCGTCTTCGCGCTCGCGGAGCGGGGACTCCTCTCGCTCGACGACGAGCTCACCATGCTCGCCATCGACAAGGTCGGCGGGTCGGGGCAGCTGCAGCACCTGCGCGACGGCACGCGGCTGAGCGTGCGCGATGCCGCGGTGCTCATGACGACGCTGAGCGACAACACCGCGACCAACCTCCTCCTCGACCGCATCGTCATCCGGCGCGTCTGGGCCACCATGGACTCGCTCGGCCTGCCGCGGACCCGCGTCCACCACAAGAGCTTCCTGCGGGCCATCGCCTCCGTCGCGCCCGAGTCGTCGGCCCGGTACGGGCTCGGCGTGAGCACGCCGAACGAGAGCGCGCGCCTCTTCGCGCTGCTCGCGGAGGGCCGGGCGGTGAGCCCGCGCGCCGACTCCGCCATGCTCGACATCCTCGCGAAGAACGAGGACGGCGCCATGCTCCAGCGCTTCGTCCCGGGCCTCTGGTCGCCGCACAAGACCGGGAGCGACGACGGCATCCGCACCGAGTGCGCGCTCTGGCGCCTCCCCGACCGCGTGGTCGCGTGCGTGCTCACGCGCGAGAACGCGGACCGCAGCTGGCGGATCGACCATGAGGCGCAGCTGCTCATGGGCCGCATGGGCGAGGCGATCGTGCGCGCCTTCCGGCGCGAGGGCGCCCGGTGACCCACCCGGTGATGCACCGGGTGATGTACCCGGTGCGCCGCGGTGCGCCCGCCGCGAGGCGGAGGTGAGCCGCGCCGTCGCGTGGGGCCGCGCGGCCCGCGAGGCGCGCGACCGCGGCCTCCCCCTCGTCGCGCTCGAGAGTTCGGTCCTCGCGCAGGGGCTGCCCATTCCCGCCAACCGCGAGGCGCTCGAGCGGATGCGCCGCGGCGTCTCGCTGCCGGGCGCGCGCCCCGCCGTGACCGGCGTGGTCCGCGGCGTCGCGACCATGGGCCTCGAGGAGCACGACCTCGAGCGCTTCCTCGCGCGCGACGGGGTCCCCAAGGTCGCCGCGCGCGACCTGCCCGTCGCGGTCGCGCAGGGGATGGACGGCGCCACCACGGTGGCCGGCACCCTCGCGCTGTGCGTCGCCGCAGGCGTCGGCGTCTTCGCCACCGGCGGCATCGGCGGCGTGCACCGCGAGCCGCCGTTCGACGAGTCCGCCGACCTCGTCGAGCTCGCGCGGTCGCCCGTGGTCACGGTCTGCGCCGGCGCCAAGTCGATCCTCGACCTCCCCGCGACCCTCGAACGGCTCGAGACGCTCGGCGTCACCGTGCTCGGCTACCGCACCGACGAGTTCCCCGGCTTCTTCACCGCACGCACGGGGCTCCGCGTCCCCGCGCGCGTCGAGTCGCCCGGCGCGGTCGCGGCCGTGGTGCGCGCCGCGCGCGCCCTCGGACGGCCCGGGGCCGTGCTCGTCGTGCAGCCGCCGCCGCCTGACGCGGCGCTCGACGCCGAGGTGGTCGCGGCGGCGGTGGACGAGGCACTCGTCCTCGCGCGCGCCGCGGGGATCCGCGGGGCGGGGGTGACGCCGTTCCTCCTCGCCGCGGTGGAGCGTGCCACCGGCGGGCGCTCCCTCGCGGCGAACCTCGCCCTGCTCGAGTCCAACGCCGGTCTGGCCGCGGAGGTGGCCGTCGCGCTGTCGGCTCCCCCCTGACGCCGCGGCGCCCGTGCACTCCCGCTGTCCCCACCGGGTATCACACTGTAGCTTCCCCGTGTCCCCGAGCCGGAGGTCTCTCGCCCGATGCCCTCACCGTTCCTGAGTTCCGAGGAGTACGACGAGCGCGCGCACCAGGCGTACAACGAGGGGAACTACGATGAGGCCCTCACCATCCTGCGCGAGGGGCTCGGGCTCTACCCCAACGCTGTCGAGCTGCACGTGGGCGTGGGGTACGCGCGCCTCGCCCGGGACGAGTTCGCCTGGGCGCGCAAGGCGTTCGAGGAGGCGCTCGTCCTGGACCCGGAGCATGAGGACGCCCTCGCCGGGCTCGGCGAGACGCTCCTGCGCTTCGGCCAGACGCCGCAGGCCATGAAGGCGTTCCGGCGCATCCTCGAGCTCGGCTACGCCGACGACATCGAGCTCATGCTCCAGGTGGGACGCGCGCTCTTCCGCGACGGGCTCATCGCCGAGGCGAAGGAGTTCTTCGAGGTCGCGGTGCAGCAGACGCCGGAGAACGCCGAGGCGGTCGCGATGGTCGGCTACGCGCAGCACCGGCTCGGCGACGACGCGGGCGCGGAGGAGACGCTCAAGCGCGCGCTCCAGCTCGACCCCGAGCACAGCGAGGCGCGCATCTACCTCGGCAACCTCCTCTACGACCGCGAACAGTTCGAGGCGGCGCTGTACCACCTCGACCGCACCAAGCCCGAGGACCACTGGGACGAGCTGGGGATCTGGCGCCTGATGGAGCTCAAGAAGTCGCACCTCCGCATCAAGGACGACGACCCGTCGTTCCGCATCTGGGAGGAGCGGCTCACCGAGCTCGCGCCGCCGGCCGCCGCGATCGACGAGCTGCTCGCCGAGATCGAGGCGCGCGCGAACGAGACGGCGCAGGAGGAGGCCCGCACGCAGCTCGAGCTCTTCGGCGCGCTGCTCGCCGACCTCGGCGAGCAGAAGCGCGCCCCCGACCTGCATCGCGTGGTCGGCCGCGACGGGCGCCGCTACGATGGCACCTGGGAGCAGATCGTCGGGGGGATGCGCGACGCGAGCCCCGGCGCCAAGGACCGCACGATCGAGGAGTTCATGCAGGCCGAGGCGCGGCGCGGGTTCGCGCTCACCGGCATCCTCATCCCCACGCGCGACGCGGAGAGCTTCCTGCGCGCGAGCGCCGACGCCGGACTCCTGCGGATCGTCCACTGATCGCGTTCCGCGGGGTCGGCAAGACCTATCGCGCCCTCCTCGGGCGCGAGGTGCGCGCGGTCGACGGGGTGACGCTCGAAGTGCGGCCGGGGGAGGTGCTCGGCATCGCCGGCCCCAACGGGGCGGGCAAGAGCACCCTCATCGCGATGCTCCTCGGGCTCCTGCCGCCGAGCGAGGGCGAGATCGCCATCGACGGGCTCGCGCCGCGGCGCTTCATCGAACGCGAGGGCGTGGCCTACCTCCCCGAGCTGATGACGCTCCCGCTCTCCTGGCGGATGGAGGAGGCGCTCGACCGGCTCGCCACGCTGCAGGGCATCGCGCCCGCGGCGCGGCGCGAGGCCCGCGAACGCGTCATCGCGCTCGTCGGGATCGAGGAGCACCGCGGCAAGCGGCTCAAGGCGCTCTCCAAGGGCAACCTCCAGCGCGTCGGCCTCGCGCAGGCGCTGCTCGCCGAGCGCCGCGTGGTCGTGTTCGACGAGCCCACGCACGGCCTCGACCCGGTGTGGACCGCGCGCTTCCGCGACCTCGTCGGCGGGCTCCGCGCGCCGAACCGCGCCATGCTCATCGCCTCGCACAACCTCGACGAGCTCGAGCGGCTCTGCGATCGCGTCGCGATCGTCGACCATGGCCGCCTCCAGCGTGTGGTGGAGGTCCGCGGGGCGGCCGTGGCGGGCGGGGTCCGCCGGTGGCGCGTGACCGTGGCCGCCGGCCTCGAGGCGCTCCTCGCCGCCGTCCCCTCGGCCGTGCGCGACGGCGAGGCGATCGAGTGCGACCTCGACCTCCCCGCCCTCAACCGCGCGCTCGCCGCCGCCATCGCGCAGGGGGCGCTCATCACCGGCGTGACGGCGGCGGAGTCGTCCCTCGAGCAGGCCTTCCGGTCGGCGGTGGCGCGATGAGCGGGACGAGCGACCTCGCCTACCTCCGCTGGCACCTGCGCGACGCCCTGCCGCGCGCGGTCGTCCCCCTCCTCGTGTTCCTCGGCATCGGCGGCATCCCGTTGTGGAGCCTCATCGGCCGGGAGGGACTCGCGAGCGCGCGCGAGGCGGGGCGGTTCCAGGACGTGCTGCTGCAGCTGTACGGCCAGACCCTGACGCTCGCGATCACCCTCGGCGCGCTCGTGCTCCTCAGCGGCGTCGTGAGCGTCGACCGCGAACGCGGGCACGTGCGGTTCCTCTTCGCGAGTCCCGTGGTCGCCTGGCGGCACTACCTCGCCCGTGCCGTCGTGAGCCTCGTGCTCTTCGCCGCCGCCCTCGCGCTCATCCCGCTCGGGTTCGGGGCGGTCGTCGTCGCGGTGCCCGTCCTCCCCGTGATCGGTGCCGCGCTGCTCTACGGCCTGCTGCTGGGGTCGCTCGGCCTCCTCGCCGGCGCGATCACCGACCGCGACGGTCCGGTCGTGATCGTCACGGTCCTCCTGAGCGCCATCCTCCAGCCGCTCGCCGCGGCCGGGCAGCTGCCGTCCTGGGCCGCGCGCCTCGCGCAGCTGCTGCCGCCGCTCGCCTCCGCGGACGCCGTGCGCAGCGCCTGGCTCGCCGGGACCGCACCGAGCCCCGGGCACCTGTGGCTGGTCCTCGGCTATTCATTCGGCATGGCCGTCGCCGCGTTCGTCGTCATCCACCGCGCCCCCCTCGTCCGCTGATGGCGCGCCTCCATGCCATCCTGCCGCCCGACTCGGTGCGCCGCGTCCGGCTGCCGAACGGCCTCACCCTCCTCGCGCGCCGCGACACCACGGCGCCCGTGGTCGCGATCGTCACCTGGGTGCGGGCGGGCTACTTCGACGAGCCCGACGACGTCGTCGGCATCGCGCACGTCCTCGAGCACATGTACTTCAAGGGGACGCCCACGCGGGGCGTGGGGGAGATCGCGCGCGAGACCAAGCTCGCCGGCGGCTACCTCAATGCCGGCACCATCTACGACCACACGCACTACTACACGGTCCTGCCGAGTTCCGGCTTCCTCGCCGGGCTCGAGGTCCAGGCCGACGCGTACGCCCATTCGGTGATCGACGGCGGCGAGCTCGCCCGCGAGCTCGAGGTCATCATCGAGGAGACCAAGCGGAAGGCCGACACCGCGTCGGCCCTCGCCGTGGAGACGCTGTTCGAGCTGCTCCACGACCGCCACCGCATCCGGCGCTGGCGCATGGGGCGCGAGGACGCGCTGCGTGCGCTCACCCGGGATCAGCTCGTCGCCTTCTACCGCAACTACTACCGGCCGTCGAACACCGTCCTCGCGATCGTCGGCGACATCGACCCCGACGTGGCGATCGCCGAGGCGGCGCGCCTCTACGGCCCGCTCGCCGACCACGAGGTGCGCCGCGCGCCGGGGCCGCACGAGGTCGAGGCCCCCGGCTTCCGCGTGCGCGAGTGGGAGGGTGATATCGCGCAGAGCGAGCTCGTGCTCGGCTGGCGCACGCCGGCGCTCGCGCATGCGGACACGCCCGCCCTCGACGTGCTCGCCACCGTCCTCGCCGGCGGCCGCGCCTCGCGCCTCGTGCGCGCCACGCGCGACCGCCGGCTCGTCTCCAGCATCAGCGCCTACGACTACACGCCCACCGAGATCGGTGTCTTCGTCGTGCACGCCGGCGCGCGCCCCGAGCGCGTCGCGGACGCCGCCCGCGCCATCTGGGACCAGCTGAAGCGCGTGCGCGACGGCGAGGTCGCGGCCAGCGAGGTCGAGCGCGCCCGTTGCCTCCTCGAGGCGCAGTGGCTCCGCCGGCTCGAGGCCGCCGATGGGCAGGCCAACTTCCTCGGCGCGTGGGAGCTCCTCGGCGGCTGGGACCGCGGGGTCGCGTACCACGAGGCGCTGTTCGCGGTGACGCCCGCGCAGGTCGCGGACGTCGCGCGCCGGTGGCTCGATCCCGACCAGGCGTCGGTCGTGGTCTACCGGCCGCGCGGTGCGGCACCGCTCGCGCCCGACGCCGCGGCCGTGCGCACGCTGCTCGATGCCGGTCGTCCCGCGCCGCTCGACCCGAGCGACCCGCCAATCGGCGCGCCCGCGGTCGTCGGCCGCGGCGCGCGGCTCGAGACCGTCGTCGACGACGTCCACCTGTACCGCACCGCGCATGACGTCCCCGTGCTCGTGCGGCCGCGGCCGGGCGCCGCGCTCACGCACCTCGGCTGCTTCATCAGCGGCGGCGTGATGCAGGAGCGCGAGGCGGACGGCGGCATCACCACGCTCATGGCGCGCGCCGCGCTGCGCGGCACGGCGCGCCGCTCCGCCACCCGGCTCGCCGAGGACGCCGAACTCCTCGGCGGGACGCCGGTGGCCTCGGTGGGCACCGAGTCCCTGCAGTGGACGATCGGCGTGCCCGGGCGGCGGTTCGATGGCGCCGCTGAGCTCCTCGCGGACCTCGTGCTCGCGCCCGCCTTCCCCGCCGACGGCGTCGAGGCGGAGCGGGCGGTCGCGCTCGCCGCGCTCGCCTCCCTGCGCGACGACATGTACCGTCAGCCGATGCGGCTCGCGGCGGAGGTCGCCTGGCCGGGGCATCCGTACGGGCGCTCCACGCTCGGCACCGAGGCCACCGTGCCGACGCTCACGCGCGATGCCGTCGCCGCGTGGCACGCCGCCCGCGTGCCGGCCTCGGACGCGGTGCTCGCCGTGGTCGGCGACCTCGATCCGCAGGAGGCGGCCGACCTCCTCGCCCGCCGGTTCGGCGCGCTCCGTGCGCAGCCGGCCCCGACGCTCGCGCCGCCGCCCTGGCCGCACGAGGCGCTCGTGCGCGCCGAGACGCGCGACAAGGCGCAGACGGCGCTCGCGCTGCTCTTCGAGGGACCCGGGGCCCACGATCCGGCCCGCTTCGACGCCGAACTGCTCGGCGGCGTCGCGAGCGGGCTCGGGGGCCGGTTCTTCGAGGAGCTCCGCGACAAGCAGTCGCTCGCGTACACCGTCCTCGCCCGGCCCTTCTTGCGGCGCGCGTCCGGCGCGTTCGCGGCCTACATCGCCTGCTCGCCGTCCAAGGAGGAGCAGGCGCGCGAGGGGCTGCTGCGCGAGTTCGCGAAGCTCGCCGAGGGGGAGGTGGGCCGCGACGAGCTCGAGCGCGCGCGACGGTATGCCATCGGTGCGTGGCAGATCCGGCAATCGTCCGGTGCGTCCGTCCTGGCGGAGGTGGCCGAGGCGTGGATGCACGGCGACCTCGGGTCGATCGCGCGCTACCCCGCCGACCTCATGGCGGTCACGCCGGCGCGCATGCGCGCGCTCGCCGGGCGCTGGTTCGACCCGGCACGGCGCGTCGAGGGGATCGTGCGGGGACGCGAGGGCTGAGCCGTCACCGCGACCGCGCCGGCCGGTGCCCGAGCGCGGCGTTGAGCCAGCGCACGAGCGGCAGCAACGCCGCGTAGTCCCGCATGAGCGCGTCGACGAGCTTCGGGGAGAGCGCCTCCGCGTCCGTCAGGGGCCGCCACGCCGTGAAGCTGTTGAACCGCAGCCACTCCGCTGCCGGGTGATCCGGTGCCCACCCGCGCGGCACGCGCGTGAGCCGCGCGCCGGGCTCCGTCGACTCGTCGCTCAGCCGCTTGAAGCGCTTCACGAAGGCGGCGTGGCGCAGCGCCCGCTCGAATCCCCGCTGGTCCTCCACGATCCGCTCGCGCAGCACGCTGAGGAGCGGGCGCGGCGGCATCCAGAAGCCGCCGGCCACGCCCGACGCGCCCGGCTCGAGGTGGAAGTAGAACCCGGCTCCCCCGTGCGCGTCGCGTCCCACGCCGCGCCCGGCGTCCCGGTGGAAGACCCAGAGCGCCGCATGCGTCTTGTACGGCGACTTGTCCTTGGAGAACCGCACGTCGCGGTGGATCCGGAAGAGCGCGCGCTTGGGCGGCGCGACGAACTCGGGTGCGAGCGTCGCGAAGCGCACGTCGAGCTCCTCGGCCAGCTGCCGGAGCGGCCCGAGCACCTCGGCCTCGTAGCGGGGCCGGTTCGCCTCGAACCAGCCTTTCTCGTTGTGCCGCTTCAGGCCCCGGAGGAAGGTGAGCGCCTCGGGGCGGAATCGGGGGGATGCGCTCATGCGGGGCGGGGGGATGATCGGGAGGCGGCGGTGCCGCCGCGCGGGCGGGGTCGCCGACGCGGCGGGTGCGCTAGCGGCGCTGCTGCGGCAGCCGCGGCCCGCCCGGCGCGCCGACGACCGTGGTGAGCGAGCGGTGCCCGTTGGCCCCGACCGCGCGCACGCCGACCCAGACGTCGTCGAGCTGCTCGTCGAGCAGGAACTCCGTCACGTTCCCGGTCGGGACGATGCGCGTGTAGGTCGGGGCCGTGGTGCGGCGGACCAGAAGCTCGTAGCCCGCTGCGCCGGCCACCGGGGACCAGCGGATCGTGAACGCCTGCCCCCCCGAGTTTCGGTCGCGCACGTACGCCGTGCGCTCCGGCCGCGAGGGCGCCGCGGCGAGCGAGACCACGGTCGCGAGGTTGAGTCGCGCGACCTTCGCGACGTACGGGAAGCTCACGTCGGCGAGGGTGTCGGTGGGAAGATGCTGCCGCTTGTAGTTCTCCAGCCGCTCGGAGAAGCGCAGGCCGGGGATGCCGCGCTCGACGAACGGCCGGTGGTCGCCGCCGCGCCCGAGCCGGTCGAGCCGCATCACGGGCAGCACCTCGAACTGCGGCTGGTAGAGGGCGCCGGCCGCCCACACGTACCGCGCGAGCTCGCCCCCGCCCACCGCCAGCGAGTCCACCGCGAAGACGCGCACCGAGGTCGAGTCCACGCGCCCGTCGTCGGCCACGATGTTCCCCACGATGTCGTCGGTGAACGCGGCCGTCACCTGCTTCCCCTCGCGCACGAGCCGTTCGGCGAACTGGTGGGAGCCCAGCAGGCCCAGCTCCTCGCCGGTGTAGAGCACGAACGCGATCGACTGCTCGAGCCCCTGCGGGAAGTGCTTCCCCACCACGCGGGCGAGCTCCATCACCGCCACCGTGCCCGAACCGTCGTCGTCGGCCCCGGGCGCGTCGGAGGTGAAGTCCATGGAGTTCACCGAGCAGATGCACGAGTCGTAGTGCCCGCCGATCACCACCACGCGCGAGGTGTCGCGCCCCGGGAGCCAGGCGACGACGTTCACGAGGTGCACCGCGGGCCGCTCCGGCGACCGCGTGATGACCGCGGTGCCGGTGTCGTACTCGATCCGGAGGCAGCCGCCGCAGTCCGTCGCCGCCTGCACCAGCTGCGCGTGGATCCACCGCCGCGCCGCCCCGATCCCGCGCGTCGCCGAGAGCGTGTCGCTCATGGTGTGCCGCGTCCCGAACGACACGAGCATCGAGTCGAGGGTGCGCAGCCGCGCCGGCGAGACGTCGCCGAGCGCCGCGACGATCCGCGGGTCCTTCTGGAACCCGAGCGTGGTCGCCTGCGCCCCGAGGGACGAGAACGCCGCGACGAACGCCGCGGCGGCAAGGAAGGGGATTCGCATCGGAAGGAGTCTGTGTGTCGTCTCGTGCACTGCCCACTGCCCACTGCCTTCTGCCTTCTGCCCACTCAGAACATCGACATCGCCAGGAAGCTCCGCAGCGAATCGTTGGTCGCCCGCAGCCGCCCCGAGAGCAGCCGCACGCACGACCAGAGCACCTTGTAGGCGATGTCGCGGTTGAAGTCGAGCAGCAGCTCGAAATCGCTGCGCGAGATCGTCAGCACCTTGGTGCCGCCGTTCGAGATCGCGTCGGTCGAGCGCTCGCTGCGGTCGAACACCGACATCTCGCCGAAGAGCGCGCCCGGCT
>CAZPJF010000115.1:0-9716 GCA_964586095.1 uncultured Gemmatimonas sp.
CCTCGCTTTCAGCCGCAAGCAGGTGCTGCAGCCGCGGATGCTCGATCCCAACGAGGCGGTCGCCGCGCTGCTCGCGATGCTGCGCCGGCTCATCGCCCCGGCGATCGCGATCGAGACCTCCCTCGGGCACGACCTGCCGCGGATCCACTGCGATCCGGGCCAGCTGGAGCAGGTGCTCCTGAACCTCGCCGTGAACGCGCGCGACGCGATGCCGCGCGGGGGCACGCTGCGCCTCACGACGGCCGTCCGCACCCTCGACGCCCCGCTGCTGACCCCGCACGCCGCCGTCGCCGCGGGGCGCTGGGTCACGCTCGGCGTCTCGGACACCGGAGCGGGGATCGCGCCGGAGCTGCTCGCCCGAATCTTCGAGCCGTTCTTCACCACCAAGGCGAGCGGCACGGGCCTCGGGCTCGCGACCGTCTACGGGATCATCCAGCAGTCCGGCGGTGCGGTCACCGTCGACAGCGCCCCCGGCCGAGGGACGCAGTTCACCGTGTGGTTCCCGCCTCAGGCGCCGCCCGTGGACCCGCCCTCGGGGCCGTTGCCGTCGGCGCCGACGCACGGGCGCGGCACCATCCTCCTCGTTGACGACGAACCGGCCGTGCGCGGGGCCGTCGAGCGCGCCCTGCGCAACCTCGGCTATGTGGTCCTCGCCGCCGAGGATGGCGCGCGCGCGCTGGAGCTGCTCGGCGCGACGCCAGGGCCCATCGACCTCCTGATCACGGACATCGCGATGCCCGGGATGGATGGCGCCGACGTGCTGCACGCGGTGCGCGCCATGCGGCCCGCGCTGCCGGCGCTCCTGATCTCCGGCTTCACCGAATCCTCGGCGGCACGCGACGCGCTCGCGCGCGGTGCCGCGGGATTCCTCGCCAAGCCGTTCACGCTCGCGCAGCTCGGCGAGGCGGTGCGCGGCGTGCTCGAGAGCCGGGAGCACGAGCTGCGCTGAGGGAGGTCGTGGCGCACCGCCGCTCCGGCTCGCGCGGAACCACGGATCAACGGTGCGCGTCGCCTCCCTCGAGTTCGGTCACGTCGGCGAGGTCACGCGGTCGCCCCGAGGCGCGCTTGTTGCGGATCAGCTCCTCGCGCCCCAGCACCGGGATCGAGCGTCCCTCGACCGCGACCAGCACGCGCCGCGGCCACGCCTCGTCGAAGGTGACCCCCGTGATCCCGGTCAGGATGTCGATCCGCGCCGGCGGGACGCCGATCTGGAAGACGAGGTCCGGACGTTCGAGATCCGATCGCGACAGGCCGGTCAGCGGTGCGCCGAAGTCCGCGAGCGCCCGCCAGACCCGCTCGGAGTTGACGGTCGACGGTCGCACCCAGACATCGAGGTCTCCGGTCGCCCTCGGACGGCCATGCACGGCCACCGCGTGGGCGCCCACGACCAGGAACTCAGCGCCCGCCGCGGACAACGCATCCAACATCTCGACGAAGTCGCGGTTCATCGTGGAGCTCCTCGTGGAAGGCCCACGCCTGCAGGGTCAACGTCCAGACCATCGTCAGGCGCTGTGCGGGGGAGAGGGCGCGGAGCCAGCTGTCATCGTCCGCATCGCCCAGCCTCGCGATCCATGTGGGGTATCGACGGCGATCCATGGCGTGCAATCTAACCGTGCGCCCGGGGACCGGCCTGGCCCCTTGCGTGTCCATCCCCTGCCAAGCGGCCGCACGCTATCGTGGCCTCGTGCACGGCTCCGCCTCCCAGCTCCTCCTCGGCATCACCCTCGCCGTCCTCGTCGTCGCGCTGACCGCCCTCGCGCGGCGGCTGCCGATCCCCTCCCCCATCCTGCAGGTCGCCGCGGGCGCGCTGCTCGCCCTCATCCCGGGCGTGAGCGTCCCCTCGCTCGACCCCGACCTCGTGTTCTTCTACAGCCGGCTCCGCCGGCGCTTCATCCTCACCGGCATCGTCGGCGGCGTGCGGGACGAAGCGCGCGTCCACGCGCCCGACGTGTACACCTGCGTCACCGTCGAGGGCAACACCAACCACGACGCCCCGTCCCACCGTTCCCCCAGCCCGCACCGGGGTGCCGTACGACACGCTCGATGACATCGACGCCCCTGACCGCCGCGTGAAAGGCGACGCAGGATGCCAGCGGAGCGCGAACGTCGCGTTCGCACTCGGGTCGTGGGCGGGGAGCGCGGCGGCTATTGACACCAAATGTACCTGAACGTATTCGTGTGCGCGTTCGATCATCTGGCCTGCGAGGCGCGCACACGTCATGCGACCGCGATTCTCGATCCTGTACGCACTCGCTGCGCTCGTCACGTTCACGGGCGCCACCGCCGCGCAGGCACCACCGCCCGTTCTCAACTTCTCGCGCATCTCGGGCGCATTCGACGGGAATCCGCCGGTGGGCGCGCGGTTCGAGATCCGGGGCACGGTCGAGGCGTCCGTGCAGTCGGTTCGGCTCGAGGTGCTGGGCTTTCCTGCCGGCGAGGTGCCGCGCGAGTTCCGCGAAGCGCCGTCGGACGTGGAGTTCTGTGCCGCGCTGGACCGCGCCCGCAACCGGCACGACGTCGTCTCGCGACATGTGGTCGCCTGGGACCGCTCGACGCCTGATGCGCGGGTCTTCTCCGTCTTCCAGCCGCCACTGTTCTTCGGACGGCAGTATGTGTTCCTGTTCTCGTACTTCACCCGGACGACGGAAGCCGCGGCGAGTGCGCGGCTCGAGGCGGAGTTCACGCGCGCGATGACGGGGGTCTTCAGCGCGCGCGGGATCGCGCAGGGACTCACCGCGGAGCGAGCGCGGGATGTGCTGCTGCAGGCGATGCCGGCCAGCTCGTGCCGAGCGTTCGTCGATCCCCGGGCGGGGCGCGACGCGGACCTCATGCGCGACCTGCTGGATGCGAGCGCTGACGTGCTCGACGACATCGTCGCGGAGGCCGCCAGGCGCCGCTTCAGCGCGGAGCTGGTCGCGGAGCAGGCAGCCACAGGGGCGGAGCTCCGTCAGTCCGCCGGACGCACCAGCTTGCGGGGACGAGAGCATCTCCCAGGCATCCTGGCGCTGGTCGAGGGCGGGCGCTTCGAGCAAGCGCAGGACACGATCGACGCTTTGCGGCAGCGTCGTGCCGAGTACGACACGGCGACGTTCAACGCGCTCTACCTGCGCCTCGGCCGCCTGCGGGGGCTCGCGGACGACGCGAACACGCCGGCCGAGTCGATCGCGGACCTGACCGGGCGCGTGATGAGCCGCATCGGCGACGCCGGGTTCTCCGAAGTGCTGGCGGCCACGACGGTGATGCCGACGTTCCAGACGACAACCGAGGCCCAGGCGTTCCTCCTTTCGCTCGACGGCGGGCTGATCTACGTCGGCGACTTCAAGGAGCTCCTCCCCGCGCTCGCGGTGAACATCAAGCTCAATCGCGTGGACTTCGAGGATCCGCTTTCGAGGACGCCGGAGTTCTCGCTGCTCGCGGGCTTCAATCTCGCCGCACCGGATGACCTGGATCCCGACTATCGCGGCCTCTTCGGGGCGAACGGCCAGCGCGCGTTCGTGACGGGCTTCGGGATCCGGTTCCCGTCCATATCACCGCTCCTGCGCGCGCAGGTCGGGACGGTGTGGTATCGGCAGGTCGACGCCAACCCACTCGTGCGCGACCTGCGCACGCGGGTGTCCGGCTATCTCGGGGTATCCGCGAACTGGGACGCGCTCGACCTCGCGTCGCGGCTCATCAGCGGTCGCCGCACCCTGAGCCTGGGCTCGCAATGACATACATCTGCAACGTCGATCGCATCGCGGAGCACCCCTTCTCCGTGCAGCAGGACGTCCCGTTGGTCCTGACGGCCGAGGTGTCGTCCAACGCGGCAGCTCCCAGTGTGCTGCTGCAGGTGCGCTGCACGCGTCCGGACCTCATCCAGGTGGTTCCGGTCGACGCGGTTCCCGTCGCACTCCGGGTGGGGCGGCAGGAGATCCGCCGGACGTTCCGGTTCCGTCTGCGAACGTCGTCGGTGAAGGTAGGGACGGAGTATCGCGCGTGGATCGTCGACTCGACCACTTCTCTGGTGCTCAGCGAGGAGCGACCGTTCAATGGCACCGTCACGCGCTAGCGCCCGGGTGGCGCTCCTCGCCGCGTGCGCACTCCTCGCGTGCGATCCGCCGGCGGACAACCCCTCCAGCCCCGACGGGGCGGATGACGACGTCTACATGCGCATCACCCTCGACAGTGCGGTGATCGGCGCGGGCGTCCGGCAGGCGCTGCTCGTCACGGCGTCGGTCACCCGGGATGCCGCGGGCGAGAGCGTCAGCTTCACGACGTCGAGCGGGAGCTTCCGCTCGGCATCCGTGCGCGTCGACACCATCGCGACCGTCGACGTCGCGGGTCGCGCGCGCGTGTTCTGGTATCCGCCGGACATGCCCGGGACGGCCTCGCTCACCGCCATCGCGCGGACGGTGCGCGCCGACACCAGCGTGACGGTCACCGCGGTGCCGGCGCCGCAGATCGCCGGCCTGCCAGGCACTGTCGCGACGAACGCCGAGTTCGCGGTCACCATCACGGTCGACGCGCGCTGGGCCGGTCGAGCCATCGACGTGGTCGCCTCCGGGGGCGCACAGCTCACCGCGCTCGGTCCGGTCGATCAGAACGCCGAGGCCGGCACCCGGGTCCGCCCGATCGCCGACGGGAACGGGGTGGCGCTCATCTCCATCCGCATGCCTGCGACCGCGGGCACCGTCCGTCTCACGTCGACGCTCCTCGGCACCACCACGACTGCGAGCGCGACGGTGCAGTGACCGCCCGTCGGGGTCAGGCCCGCGCCGTCGCCAGAGGGAGGTCAGGGTCGCGTCAGCCCTGAGTCGGCGGTCCACGCGATGCTGGTGGTGCGAACGGCGGTGCGCGATCGCGCGCCGTTCGCCGCGCAGCCCCGTCCTTCGGAGGATCCCATGCCCCCGCTCCTCACCATGCTCGCGACGGCCCTGATCAGCGGCGGGGTCGCATCCACCCTCATCGGCGCCCTGCTGCTGCGACGCACCAAGCAGATCGAGGCGGACATCAAGCTGCGGATGGACCGCCTCGCAGCCGTCGCGAGCTCGCAGCGCACCTGGAAGGAGAAGTCGGTGGCGGAGCTGCTCGGCCCCGTGCACATGCAGTTGGACCGCACCAGGCGGGCCTTCGACCGGTGGACCGCCCACAACCTCTTCCTCGAGGCCAAGGTGATCCGCGAGGGGAACCTCGCGGTCCGCGACCTCCTGCTGCAGAAGGGCCACCTCATCCCGGGCGAGTTGCTGCCGGACGCGGGCCGCCTGATCGAGCACTACGATCGCTGGCTCGAGGAGTACGAGCGGGTGCGGGCCGCGCAGCAGCCGTCGCTCGACACCCCGTTCACCTTCGTCGGCCCGCAAGGGTATCCGTTCCCCCGTGACGCCGAGGAGCGGTTCAAGGCGGCGTTCACGCGGCTCTGGGCGGAGCTCTACGCGACGCCGGCCTGACGCCGGCGCGCGTGCGGGGGAGGAGGACTTCGATGCACCACGACGCCGGCGGGACGCCGAAGCCGACACTCGGCGTGCTCTTCGTGCACGGGATCGGCGAGCAGCCGGAGGGCGACACGCTCCTCGCCTTCGGCGACCCCCTGCTCGACTGGCTGCGCCGATGGTTCGATCGCGATCTCCCGGGCGCCCCGGTCGGACGGATCGAGGTGCGCGACGCGCATCTGCAGCGCGACCGCGCCGGCGTCGCGAGCCCGCCCCATGCCCTGCTCGACCTCGACGTGACGGCGGATGGCGTCCGGACCACCCAGCGGTGGGTGCTGGCCGAGCACTGGTGGGCGGCCACGGTCCGCCCGCCGCCGTTCGGACGCCTCGCGTGGTGGCTCGTGACCGTCGGGCTCTGGGTCATCGTCTCGCACGCGACGCAGGGCGCGGCCCGGGAGGGCCCGCGCTGGATCGTGCGCAGCCGGTACGTCGTCCGCTTCGTCGGCGGGCTGCTCGCCGCGATCGGGCTGCAGCTCCTCGTCGCCGTGCTGTGGGTGCTCTCCCTGCTGCCCCTCCCCTG
This sequence comes from uncultured Gemmatimonas sp., assembly GCA_964586095.1. Taxonomy (GTDB): domain Bacteria; phylum Gemmatimonadota; class Gemmatimonadetes; order Gemmatimonadales; family Gemmatimonadaceae; genus Pseudogemmatithrix. Next base: position 5,989 of record CAZPJF010000115.1, read on the forward strand.
GCTCGGGGACGCGCTCGCCCGTTGGCTGCTCCGCCTCACGAGCGTGCTGGGCGACAGCTACGTGCTGTCGGAGAGCGCGCTGAATCGCGCGACGATCGTGAGCAGCACCCGCGCGGCAATCGCGTGGCTGGCCGAGCGGTGCGAGCGGGTGGTGGTGCTCGCGCATTCGCAGGGCGGCGCGATCGCGCACTTCGCGCTGCGCCAGGATGCGCCGGCCAACGTGCGGACGCTCGTCACCTTCGGTTCGGGGCTCACGAAGCTCGAGGAACTGCTGAACGACGCCGCGTACGCCGCGGCGCGCCGTCGGCTCTGGATGGCGGGCCCTTCGCTGGTCGCGACCCTCCTCGCGCTCGTGTTCGTCGCGGGAGAGGAGGCGCCGTCGAGGGGAGTAGCCCTGTACCTCCTCGGGTTCCTGGTCCTCGCGCTCGTCCTCTGGATCCATCGCGCCGTGGCGCCGTCGCCCGGGCGGGCGGACGACCCGAAGGGGGGCGCGGTCGAGTCGTCGCCGCTGCCGCGCGGCCTCAGATGGGTGGACATCTTCGCCTCGCACGATCCCGTCCCCAACGGGCCGTACCCGCGCGCGGCGCGCTTCGGGGACCAACTGACCTCGTGGTCCATCGTCAATCGCCGGAGCGCGCTCGCCGACCACACGGCGTACTGGGAGAACCCGATCGACTTCATCTCGCGCGTGGGCGTCGTGCTCGGCGAGGACGCGGGCCTGCGCATCGTCACGCCGGCGGACGAACCCGGACTCGCCGATGCGCGCGCCCAGCGGGCACGCCGCGCGCGATGGCACCTCGGCGTCACCCTCGCCGGCGTCGTCGCGCTCGCGCTCACGTTGATCCTGCACCGCGACCAGCTCACCGTCGCCGGCACGCTCACGCTCGCCTGGATGCACGACCAGCCCTGGCCGTTCACGGCACTCCGCGCGATCTTCGCCTGGCTGCGCGACATCACCGGAGCGCGCTTCTCCGCGAGCGGTCCCCTGCTCCTCGGCCTCCTCGGCCCCCTCGTGCTCCTGGCGGCGTGGCGAGCGGGGATGAGCCGCGCGTGGCGCGCGTGGGACGGGTGGCTGGACACCTGCGCACGGCATCGAGTCACCGGACGGTCGTCCGACGATCGGCTCTACCACGTCCTGTTCGTCGCCGGTGCGCTCGCCCCGCCGGTGCTCGTCATCGTGCTGGCGATCAGCTCCGGGCTCTCGCTCGGGACCGCGCTGGTGTGGGTGTTCATCGCACTGATGATCGCCTTCTCCGCGGTGGGCCTGCGCCGAGAGGAGCTCCCGCTTGGGCAGCGGCTGCTGGGCGCGGCCATCCTGCTCAGCTTCGCCGCGCTCCTCGCGACGCAGACATTCGGCTCGGACCTCCTCCTCAACCTCTTCACCATCGGCGTCGTCGCGAGCGGGGTGGCCGGGCACCTCTCCCGCACGCACCGCGCACTCCGTCGGCGTTCCGTGAGAGCGGGGTTGCCGAGAACGACCGGCACCCGACTCGCCGCGCTCCCGCTCGCGCTTCCGGCGGCCGCGGCGATCGGGGTGTTCTCCTGGGCAGTGATCTCGACTCGCGCGCCGCTCCCCGAGGCCTCACTGATCGCGGGGGTCAGCGCTTTCTGGACGTATTCATTAGTCGTGTTCGCACTGCGGCTCTGGCTTCGGCGCCGGTGGCACCGTCTCCGAGCCTCGAACAGGGCTCCCTGACCACGTCGAGTGACTCATCCTCGACAACGCTGTGACTGGACACAAATCGTGCGTAACCGTACTTTCTGCCCCAGTCCCTTGGGGCCCAGCGGCAGGAGGACCAGATGCACGACACCCCGGAACCGGCCGCGCCCCGCCCGAGCGTGCCGCCGGTCACGGTCGTCATCCTCGCCGGGGTCCGACTCTACCGTGAGGGACTCGCGCTGCTCCTGAGCCGCGCCGACGCCGTGACCGTGCTCGGCGAGGGCCCGAGCGACCGTGAGGGACTGCGCGCGGCGGCGGCGCTCGACCCCGATGTGGCGCTCCTGGAGGCGCGGTTCGTCTGCGACTCGACGGCGATCGCCGACCTCGCGCGCGTGGCGCCGCGGACGCGGGTCGTCGCGTTCGGCGTCGCGGCCGAGGCGGACGACGGGTTGCGGTGCGCCGAGGCCGGCGCGGCCGGATACGTCTCGGCGGATGCGCCGACGTCGGAGTTGGTGGCGGCGATCATCAGCGCCGCTGCGGGCGAGTTCCATTGTTCGCCGCGCTTCGCGGCCCTGCTCGTGGAGCGGGTGGCGACGCTGGTGGGGCGCGGCCCGGCGCGCGGCGCGCTCCCGGCGCGCCTCACGCCGCGCGAGCAGCAGGTCGCGATGCTCGTGGACGAGGGGATGAGCAACAAGGAGATCGCGTCCCACTTGGGGATCGGGCTGAGCACGGTGAAGAACCACATCCATCACCTGCTGGAGAAGCTGAGCGTGCACCGGCGGTCGCAGGCGGCGCAGCAGGTGCGGCGGGCGCGGGCGCGGACGTAGCGCGCCGCGGGACCTGGCGTCAGCCGCCGGTGAGCGCCTCGCGAAGCAGGTTCTCCAGGCTCCGGCGCCGACCAGCCGAGATCCCCAGCGCCGCCTGGATCTCCGGCATCGTCCTGCCCTGCGCGCGCAGCGCGACGACCTGCCGGAGGAGCGCCGCATCAGCGGGATTCGACTCCTCGAGACTCCGCATCGCACTGCCGAGGAGCGCCTGCGATTCCGTGCCACGCGCGCTCGAGTCGTCGTCGAGCCCCTCCGTGGCTTCTGACCCGTCGGCACCTGGAAGCGGGAGGTCGTGCGCGGACGCGTAGACGCGCAGGTGCTCCCCCTCTCGGATGTCATCCACGGTCCAGCGGGAACCAGCCGTACCGCCTCCGGTGACGCTCGTGAAGATGACGTCACGGTGCAGCCACGTCCGGTCGCCGGTCTCGTTCGCCGTGTTCGTCCGCAGCAGCGCGACGGCATCGCGGATCGCACCGCCCGATTGCCCGTTGGAGCGGGCGTCGAGCAGCTCGAAGTTCGATACGTCGTCCATCCACTCGCCTCCGGTGAGGGGGCGCACCTGCCACTCGATGATGTGGTCCACCTGCATCTCCGTCTCGGCACCGCTCGGCGTCCAGTTCGGCCGCAGCACTCGCTCCCGGTCGACCCCGTGACGGCGCGCCCACTGGAACCAGCCCTCCGAGATCTCGCCGCGCAGGTAGCCCTCCCACTTGCCGACCTGGTCGGTGTCGCGCTCGGGACGATCGACGCTGTGCGCGAGCTGTCGCAGCGCCACCCGCGGCTCGTAGGCGGCCAGGGGCTTCACGGCCGGAAGCACGAGCACGAGGGCGGTGGGCTGTTCGATCGCCACGGAGCGGAACGCCACACCGAGTGCACGGAGTGCCGCGCGGAAGGCATCGGAAAGCGTCTGCAGCTCGGGCCGATGCGCGGCCCTCTGCTCCGCGGGGAGCACGGCGACCTGCGCTCGCTTGGCCTCGAGCGCCTGCTGTGCGGCGAGGTACGCCGCATGCGCCCCGATCGCTTCGTCGATCGCCGCCTGCGCCGTGGGATCACCTTCGGCTGCGCGGCGGGCCGCGAGGTAGTCCGCGACGCGCTGCTCCTCATCGCTGTGCATCACGAGCACGGCGCCGCCTTCGGTCCCGCGGAAGGAGAAGGTGTGCGACTCATCGCCGGCGTCCTCGAACGGTTCCGTCGTCGTCCACCACTCTTCCTCGTCCGGCTCCCCCTCCCCGTCGGCGCCC
>CAZPJF010000116.1:0-9696 GCA_964586095.1 uncultured Gemmatimonas sp.
GCACCACCGCCAGCGACAGGTCCCGGAAGAGCGCCGCCGCGAGCCCCTTCACGAAGATGATCGGCCCGAACACCAGCAGCGTCGTGAGCGTCCCCGCGAAGAGCGGCCCCGCCACCTCGTCGGTCGCGGCGATCGCCGTCTCGTCCGCCGCGCCACCGGTCGCCTCGCGCCGCCGCCCCGCCGCGTCGGCGACCACGATCGCGTTGTCGACGAGCAGCCCCACGCCCAGGGCGAGCCCGCCGAGCGAGAGCACGTTGACCGTGACGTCGAACAGCTGCAGGAAGACGAGCGCGATCAGCACCGAGAGCGGCAGGATCGCCGCGATCGCCAGGCTCGACCGCCAGTCGCGCAGGAAGAGCAGGATCATCACCAGCGAGAGCGCGCCGCCGATCACGATCTCCTGGCCGAGGTTCGACAGCGCGTCCACGACGAAATCGGCCTGCGCCGCGACCACGCGCATGCGGATGTCGGGGAACTCGCCCTCGAGCTGCGCGATCACCTCGCGCAGGCGCGACGTCACCGCGACGGTGTTGGACCCGGCATCCTTGTAGACCACGAGCCCCACCGCCGCCCCGCCGTCGAGCCGCGTGAGCGTCCGCGGCTCCGCCGTGGTGCTGGTGATCGTCGCGATGTCACGCAGGCGGTAGTTCGAGGTCGTCGGCCCGATCGGCGTCTCGGCGATCTCGTCGAGCTGCCGGAACTCGGTCATCGCGCGCACCGAGAAGCGGAACTGCCCGCGCCGGATGGTGCCGCCCGCACCATTGGCATTGGCCGCCTGCACCGCGACCGCCACGTCGTTCGTCGTGAGGCCGAGCGCCCGCATCCGCTCGGGGTCCACCTCGATGCGGATCTCGTCCTCCGGCGCACCCGTCACCGCCACGCTCGCCACGCCCGAGATCTGCTCCAGCCGCCGCGCGTGCACGTCCTGCGCCGTGCGGCCGAGGAGCCGCAGGTCGTTCAGCCCCGTGAGGCCGATCACCGCGATCGGCCGCTCGCCGGGATCGCTCGTGAGCAGCGTCGGCCGCTCGGCGGCCTCGGGCAGCCGCGAGCGCGCCTGGTCCAGCCGTTCGCGCACCGTGAGCACCGTCGTCTGCATGTCGGTGCCCCAGGCGAAGCGCGCCGTGGTCACCGCCTCGCCGTTCCGGCTCACGGAGCGGAGCTCGACGATGCCCGGCGTCGCCGCGATCGCCGCCTCGATCGGCTCGGCGATGAACCGCGAGACCTCCTCCGCGGCCGCGCCGGTGTAGGTCGTGCGGATCGTGAGCACCGGCAGCGTCACGTCCGGGAGGAGCGTGACGGGGAGGCGCGAGAGCGAGACGCTGCCGAGGAGGATGATCGCGAGCGTCGCCGCGATCGTCGTGACCGGCTTCCGGACCGCTGCGGCGGTGAGGGACACGCGAGGCTCGTCGGACGGGGTCAGTCCTGCTGGCCCGGCGCCCGCTCGCGCGACGCCACCACGCGCACCGGCGCGTCGTGCGTGAGCGTGAGATGCCCCTCCACGATCACCTGGTCGCCCGGCTGCACCGGGACGAGCCCCGACACCGAGTCGGGCAGGACCTCCGTCTCGCGGCCGTTCGACCGCCCGGGGACGATGTAGGTCCACTGCGCGCGCCCGTCCTTGATCACGAACACGAGCGGCCGGCCGTCGCGCTCGATGATCGCGCGGGTGGGGACGAGGCGGCGGCCGGCGAGACGCTGCGCCTCGAGCCGCACGTCGGCGTACATCCCCGGGCGGAGCGTGCCGTTGCCGACGGTGCGGACGTGCGCACGGCCCGCGCGCGTGGTGCTGTCGACGAGCGGCAGCACCGCCGCGACCCGGCCGGTGAACGACTGGCCGGCGAGCGCGGCGGAGGTGATCACGGCCTCGCCGCCGACCTTGATGAGGGGGAGGTCGTGCTCCAGCACCGCCGCCTCGATCCGCAGGTTCCGCAGGTCGACGATCGTGGTGATGTCCTGCCCGGCCGAGATGCGGTCGCCGGGGACGACGTTGAGGCGGTCGATCGTGCCGTCGAACGGCGCGACGATCGTCGCGCGTTCGCGCTCGAACCGCGCGCGGGCGAGCCGCACGCGCGCCGCCGCGAGCCCCGACCGCGTGACGCTCGCGTCGAGCCGCGTCTTGGCCGGCATCTGCCCGGTGGCGAGCGAGTCGGGGCGGTAGTTGTCCTGGTGCTGGAGCGTCGCGAGGTCGACCGCGACCTGCGCCTCCTCCACCGCGAGGTCGAAGGGCCGCGGGTCGAGCTCGACCAGCAGCTGGCCCTTCCGCACCCGGTCGCCGGGCCTCACGTGCACCTTCTCCACCGCGCCCGCCACCTCGGCGCGCAGGCGCCCCTCGGCGTCGGACCGGACCTGTCCCGTGGTGTTCACCGAGAGCACGAGGTCGCCGTCGACGACCTCCTCGGCGACGACGGGGAGGTTCACGTTCGAGGTCGAGCCGCCCGTGGTGCCGGAGTCGGCGGCGGCGGTCGAATCGGCGGCGGTGGAGCCTTCGGCGGCGGCATCGGCCTTGCCGCAGGCGAGCGCTCCGACGAGGGTCAGGGCGAGGATCGGGAGTCGGAGGTGCGGCATCGCGCGTGCGAGGGGAAGGGCGAGCGTGGGACCGATGTGCACCGTTGGTCCCCGCCGACGCATGGAGGGTTGCCCCGCGGCGCCGCCGGCACGCGAGCGATCGGGGTGCCCGGGGCCGCTCATCGCGTGAGGCGGACGCGCGAGACCAGGATCCCGCCGCTCTCCTCGTCGGTCCGGGCGAAGAGCAGTTCCCCGTTGGGCTGCAGCGCGAGCGGGAGCCCCCGTCCCGTCATGGTGCCCACGTAGGCACCGTCCGACCCGAAGACGTCGACGACGGGCGGGGCCGCGTACGGCGTGCGGAGCGCCCACATGGTCCCGTCCGGGAGCAGCGTCACGTCGAACACGAACGGCATCACCGGCGCCGTGCCCTGCGCGGCCATCAACCGCTCCACCGGTACCACGCACGGCGGACGGCCGCCGCCGAGGCCGATCGACATCCCCTGCGGGTACTGCAGCCGCACATCCGCCTCGGTCGGCGCGCGCGGCGGCAGCGGGCGGCGGATGCTCGCGATCGGCCGGGGTCCCTCGTAGAGCCACAGCTCGTAGCCGGGCTGCGCGTTCACCAGGAGGCGCGCGCCGGCGGCGTGCATCATCGCCTGCGGCGCGAAGAGGGGCATGGAGCTCGAGAGCCCCACGCAGCCGAGGTCCACCGGCCGGCCCAGCGGTGCGGTGACCACGCGCAGCGGCGGGCCCGCGGTGTCCGCGAAGACGCCGATGGTCATCGCGGAGTCGGCGTAGTCGATGCGGCGGAACCAGACGCCGCCGGTGCGGAAGGCGAGCATGTCGGCGCGCGCGAGCGCGCCGTCGAGGCGCTGGTCGGGGGCCGGCGAGAGGTCGGGGTGGAAGCGCACGAGTGCGCGCTTCCCGACGTCCATCACCCAGAGCGTGTCGCCCTTGCTGCCGAGCGCGATGGGGAACTGCATCTCGCCCGGCCCGCCGCCACGACGCCCGAGCGACCGCTCCTGCCGGCCGTCGCGCCCGAAGCGCAGGATCGCCGGGTCGCGCGTGAGCACGTACGTGCGGCCGGCGCGGTCCGCGAGGAGCTGGAACCGCGTGAGCGCGGTGAAGAGGTAGGGCGCGCCGGTCGAATCGCGGAGCACGTCGACCTCCTCGAACCGCCAGCCGAGCGCGGTGTCGCGCGCGCCGCTGGTGATCAGGCGCACGCCCGCGGAGTCGGTGCGGGTGACGCCGGGCTGGCTGGGCGGCGTGCGGTCGCAGGCCGCGAGAAGGCCGGCGGCGAGTGCGCAGGCGAGCGCGCCGGCGCGCGCGCGCGCCATCGGCCCGGCGCGTGCGGCACCCCGCGCGCCGGACCGACCCACCGGGCGCACGACGCTCACCTCGCCTCCAGGCGGTACACGTGGATCGTCGGCAGGTCGTCCGCGTCGCGGAGCACGATGGCCACGCGGTCCCGATGCACCCGGAAGAGCGGGAACGCCGACACCCGCCACCCCGGGGCGAGCGTCGCGATCCGCCGCCCGTTCACATCCCACACGTCCAGTTCGGCCGTCCCGCTGGGCGTCTCGCGGATCACCCAGAGCCGCTCGCGCTCGTCCGTCTCGAAGCCGAGCAGCGCGCCGCGGTCACGCGGCACCTTGTCCTCGTCCATGGGCTCGAGCGCGCCGCCGATCCGGTCGAGGAAGCTCTTCATGCCCGCGATCGCGGAGTCGCGCGCGGCCTTGGCGATGGGGATCCGCGGCACGTCGAGCCGCACCTCGAGGTCGTGCGCCGCCGCGCCGAACGCAAAGCGGCGCAGGCGATACTCGCCCGTGCTCGCGCACCAGAGTGCGCCACTGCGCGTGAAGACGTGCTGGAAGCTCGGGCTGAACGGATAGCCCGCGAACCCGTTCTTGCCGCGCACCGCCGCCGCCGGCGGCGGGAGCGGACTGCAGGCCGGCGGCGTGGGCGCGTCCACCGTGTCGGTGGAGACGAGCGCCGCGCTCGTCCGCGTGACGGCGCGCCGGAACTCGTTCCCGTTCCGCACGCTCACGAGCTCGAGGAAGCGCCCCTGCGCGTCGATCCCGGCCTCGAGGCGATAGCCGTAGCCCATCGAGATCAGCAGGTGCTGGCCGAGCGTGGTGCCGTCCGGGGCGTACACGTTGAGGCGCGCGTTCGAGTGGTCGCGCAGGAGCATGCGCCCGTCCGGATGGCGCCGGAAGCCGTTGCTGTTCGCGATCTCGCCCGGTCCCTGCCCCCGGCGCGCGACCAGCCGGAGGGGCGCGCCGTCGGGAGCGAACAGCCGCAGTTCCCGCGCCTGGAAGTCGAGCACCCAGACCTTGCCGTCGTCGCCGAGCTGGAGGTCGCGGATGTCGTTGAACGAGGCGAGCCCCTCGTCCGCGCCGCCGATGCGGGCGACCTCGGTGAGGGTCCACTTGGCTTGCGCCGCGAGTGCGGTCGTGCCCAACGCGAGCGCGCCCGCGAGTCGCACGACGATCGAGGGGAGGAGTCGCATACGGCCTAGATGCGGCGGGGCGCGGAGGGCGTCAAGCCCGCTCATCGAAGCCTAATGTCCGCGCGACCTCGGCATCCGACCAGCGGTCCGGCCGTCGCACGGCCGCATGCGCGAAGAGGGGCGGCCGCATGGCCGCCCCTCCTCCCTCCTCCCGCCCGCAGCCGGCGGTCAGCGCGCCTGCCCGATCAGCCGGCGCTCCCGATCCGAGTGCCGCTGCAGGTACAGCAGGTCATCCTCGTCGGCCTTGGTCGTGTAGATGGTGCCATTGCCGAACCCGACGAGGTTCACGCCGACGGGGAATCGCACCTGGAAGGCGACATCCCCCCTGGCATTGATCACGTCGTAGAGCGCGCCCTTGGCGCCGGCCGGCTCGAGCCGCCGCACCCAGAGGTCGCCATTGGGCCGCGCCCACACGCTCGCGAGCCCGGCGCGGAAGGGCGGCTTGGTCGCCGGCCAGTCCGTGAGCGGCGGCAGGTCGGGGAGCGGACCGCCGCCCCCGACGCTCGCCGACATCCGGCGACCCTCCGGCCCGTCGATCACCATCATGCGGAGTCCGCCGGCCGACTGCCGCCTGCGCACCTCTTCCTCCTCCTTGCGGTCCGCGTCGGTCATGCGGATGGGCGTGTAGCGCAACGCGGCGCCGGTGGTCCGCTGCTTCGTGGGCGAGATCATCTCCACCCGGTACGGTTCGTAGCGCACCACCGCCACGCGCCCGTCGGGGAAGACGGCCCACTCGTCCCGCGGCGCGAGCGGGTTCGCGCCGCCGATCATCACCCGCTGGTTGTTCGCGCCGCCGGAGACCTGCACGTTGGACTTCTGCAGCCGGACGAAGGCCATGGTGTCGAACTTCTGCGTCGCGCGGTCGTAGCGGACGATGGGCGCCGAATCGGCCTGCTGCGGCACGCCATTGGGGCCCTGGGAGAATCCCGGCTGCTCGAAGTAGAGCCGACCGCGGGCATCGACTTGCCGCGCCATGGAGAAGCCGCCGAGCCGCACGCCACCGCCCGTGTTGCCCGACACCGGTGCCTCGACGCGGAAGTTCGCGCCGGGCTTGCCGTCGGGGTGGATCACGAGGTAGCGCGAGTTGCCGGGGTCGAACAGGAACGTGGTGTCCGCGGCGGCCGCATAGAGCCGGAAGGGCAGGTTGTACTCACCCGGCCCGCTCCCCTCGCGTCCGATCTTGGCGGCCGAACCGGCGGTGAGGTCGACGAGGGAGAGGATCTTGTCGCGCGCGTCGGCGACGAGCAGGCGGCCGTTGGAGAGCTCCCGGAGGCCCGACACGAGGGTGAACGGCTCCTCGAAGGAGGCGTCGGGATTCGGGAGGGCGCGGGGCTGGCCCTGCTGCGCGATGCTGGCCGAGGGCAGGGCCGCGAGGAGCGCGATGAGACCAAGACGGGTCGAAGGCTGCATCGAAGGGTGCGGTGGAAGGTCGACTGCGGGTGCCATGGGGGTCCGGGACGTCAGTCACCGCCGCCGGCGCGAGGGTTTCCGTTCGCGGGGCGCGCCCCGAACGCGCGCGACGTCCGCGCCTGGGCGTGCGGGGGACCGCTCCGCGGCCCCTGCCGCGTCGTCCTCCCACCGATACCCCATGCCGCGCACCGTCGCGAGCGGCGCCGCGGCCGGCCCCAGCCGCTGCCGCAGGGTCGCGACATGCCAGTCGACCGTGCGGGACGTCACGTCCGGCTGGTAGGCCCACACGTGCTGCAGCAGGAAGCTCCGGCTGAGCGTGCGGCCGCTGCGCGCGACCAGCGCGACCAGGAGCGAGAACTCCTTCGGCTTCAGCGCGACCGGCGCGCCCCGGACGAGGACCCTTCGCGCCGAGAGGTGCAGCTCCACGCCCTGCGAGCGCAGGCGGTCCCACGTGGGCTCGCCCGGATCGGTGGCGCGCATCGGGTCCCACCCGTGGACCTCGCTCCGCGCATGCTGCAGCCATTCGTGGAGCGCGTCATAGACGACGAATCCCTCCCGGAGCATCCGCTGGTCGTCGTCCAGGCAGAGCCGCGAGAGCCCGAGCGAGATCGCGAGCAGCCCGGCGGCCTGCGGCGCGAGGTCGAGGCGCGCCGTGTCCGCCGCGCGCACGATCTCCGCGAGGTCGCGCAGGGCGGGCGCGTCCAGCCGATACGTGTCGAGGAAGGTGTCGAACGTGCAGCGGTCGCCCCGATGGCTGAGCGCCGCCCCTTCGACGTCGAACGGCGTGGCCCCCAGCGCGCGCGCCTGCCGGAGCACCTCCTCGGCGGGGGCGAAGCGGAAGCGCGGCGCGGGGTCGAGGAAGCGCGTGATGAGCCACGGACACGCCACGCGATCGATCTTGGGCCGCTCACGGGTGATCCACTGCACCGGCGCTCCGGGAGGGGGGCGCGAGGACCGAGGGTCAGCCTCGGCGCAGGGCGACGCCCAGCGCGTCCGCGAAGCGGTCGATGTCGGCCTCGTCCGTATAGAGGTAGCACGACGCGCGAGCCGCCGCCTGGCAGCCGAAGCGCTCGAGCAGCGGGCGCGCCGCGAGATCCCCGCCGCGGATGGCGACGCCGGCGGCGTCGAGCGCCGCGACGAGCTGCGCCGGCGTGCGCCGGTCGGCCACGAACGTGAAGACGCCGACGCGTGCCCGCGCATCCGGCGCGCCGAGGAGCCGGACACCGGGCAAGGTGGCCAGGCGCGCGAGCATGTGCCGGTTGACCGCCTGCTGGTGCGTGGCGATCGCGTCGAAGCCGATGCGCCGCAGCAGCTGCATCGCCACGGCGAGCCCGATCGCGCCGGACACGTTCGGGCTGCCGGCCCCGAACTTGAGGGCCCCCGGCGAGAGCTCCGCCTGATCGAGCCCCACGTCGTGCGCCATGTTCGAGCCGTGGTGCCACGGGGGCATGGAGTCGAGGAGCGCCCGCCGTCCCCAGAGCACGCCGGCGCCCATCGGACCGAGCATCTTGTGGCTCGAGAGCGCGAGGAAGTCGCAGCCCATCGCCTGCACATCGATGGCGAGGTGCGGGGCCGACTGCGCGGCGTCGACGACCACGATCCGGGCGGGGTCGCGGGCGATCGCGCAGAGTCGCGCGATCGGGTTCACGAGACCGAGGACGTTGCTCACGTGGCTGACCGCGACGACGCGGGTCCGCGGCGTCAGGCGAGCCTCGAGGTCCGCCAGGTCGGGGTACCCGGCGTCGTCCAGCCCGAAGTGGACCACGCGGGCGCCCGCGCGGGCGGCGAGCGCGCGCCAGGGGAGCATGTTCGACGCGTGCTCCGCGACGCCAAGCAGGATCTCATCGCCGGGACGCACGTTCGCCGCCCCCCACGTCGACGCGACGAGGTTGAGCCCCTCGGTGGTGCCGCGCGTGAAGACGACCTCGAGCGGATCCGACGCGCCGATGAACTCCGCCGCGGTCCGGCGGGCCGCCTCGAAGGCTGCGGCGGAGCGCCGCGCGAGCGTGTGGAGGCCGGCGGCGGGATTCGCGTTGTCCGTGGCATCGTACCGCCCCAGCGCATCGATCACCAGCTGCGGACGGAGCGAGGTCGCCGCGGTGTCGAGGTAGGTGAGGGGATGGCCATGCACCCGCTGCCGCAACGCGGGGAACCAGGAGCGCCACGCGGTGTCCGCGGCCTCCGGTGGGGTCGATCCCCCGGCCCAGCGCAGCTGCGCGCCCGCCACGGCACCGGCGACACGCCCGACGAACTGCCTCCTGTACATGCGGGCCTCCACGCGGGTTCGCGGCGGAAGCTAGGCGCCCCGCGCCGGCCGCGAGCCCGTTCGTGCGCCGCCACACAGTCGCCACACATTCGCCACACATTCGCCACACAGAACGCACGAGGGGGGCGAGCCTGCTCGCCCCCCTCGTCGCCTGCGCGGGCCCGCGGCGGTGCCCGCCCCGCCTACTCCGCCGAGAGCTCGATCTGCTCGTCCGGCCCGCCGCCGTCGCCGCCCTCCTCCCCGCCGCCCGTCTCGTCCTTGTCGTCCGAGACCACGCGCGCGATCGCGGCCACGACGTCGCCCATCTCGAGGTTCTTGAGCCGCACGCCCTGCGCGACGCGCCCCGTCTCGCGGATGTCCTTCACCGCGCACCGCAGCGACTGCCCGCCGCGCGTGATGAGCATGAGCCCGTCCTCCGGCAGCACCTCGAGCAGCCCGACCACGTCGCCGGTCTTCTCGGTGCGCTTGACCGTGAGGATGCCCTTGCCCCCGCGGCCCTGCACGCGGTACTCCTCGATGTTGGTCAGCTTGCCGAGCGCGAGCTCGGTGACGACGAGGAGCGAGGCGTCGCGCTTGACGACGACCATGCCGACGACCTTGTCGCCCTCGCCCAGGGTGACGCCCTTCACGCCCGTCGTGTCGCGCCCCATCGGGCGCGCCTCCTGCTCGTGGAAGCGGATCGAGAGCCCGTGCCGCGTCACGAGCACCACGTCGTTGGTGCCGCTGGTGATCTGGACGTCGATGAGCTCGTCGCCGTCCTCGAGCTTGATCCCCTTGATGCCCGTCGAGCGGACGTTCGAGTACTCGCTCAGCGCGGTCTTCTTCACCGTGCCCTGGCGCGTGCAGAACATCAGGAACTCGCTGTCGGTGAACTCCTTCACCGGCACGATCGCCTTCACCGTGGTGTCGGGCGTCACGTTGATGAGGTTCACGATCGGCTTCCCCTTCGACGCGCGGCCGCCCTCGGGGATCTCGTGCACCTTGAGCCAGAAGCAGCGCCCGTCGT
>CAZPJF010000117.1:0-9585 GCA_964586095.1 uncultured Gemmatimonas sp.
GGCGTGGTACCGCTTCGAGTCGCATCTCGCGCACGGTGCCCGCCGGACGCTGGACCTCCTCGATGCGCACGGCATCCGCGCGACCTTCTTCACGCTGGGCTGGATCGCGGACACCATGCCCGAGATCGTCCGCGAGATCGCCGACCGCGGGCACGAGGTCGCGAGCAAGGGCTACTACCATCGCGCGACCATCGAGCTCAGCCCGCCGGAGTTCCGCGACGACCTCCAGCGGGCCCGCGCGGCGATCGAGCGGGCGAGTGGGCGGCGCGTGCTCGGGCACCGCGTCGCCCACGGCTGGATCGCGCCGCGCGACCTGTGGGCGCTCGAGGTGCTCTCGGCCGATGGCTACGCCTACGATTCGAGCGTCGCCCCCACGTTCCGCGCCTACGCGCGCGAGCCGTGGCGTCGCGTGGTGCACCGCCAGCAGACGCCGGAGGGCGGGATCTGGGAGGTGCCGGTCTCTTCGGCGCGGGTCCTGGGGATGGACGTCCCGTTCTCCGGCGGCAACTACCTGCGGCAGCTGCCGGATGCGTTCGTCCGGCGTTCGGCCGAGCGCTGGGTCCGCGGCGACCGCGGTCCGCTCGTGCTCTACTTCCACACATGGGAACTCGATCCCGCGCAACCGCGGATCGAGGCGGCGCCGTGGCTGCAGCGGGTCCGGCAGTACCGGCATCTCGAGCTCATGGAGGAGCGGCTCTCCTGGTTCTTCTCGCGGTGGCGCTTCGGCTCGGTGGCCGATCATCTCGCGCTGCCGATCGAGTCGGTCGCGGCGGCGTCGGTCGCCCCGCGGTCCGCGACGCCGCCCTCGGTGGTCGTCACGCCCGCGCCGACGTCCCGCACCGGCGTCACCATCGTCGTGCCCTGCTTCAACGAGGAACCGGTCCTCCCGTACCTCGCGAACACGCTGCGCTCGGTGGCCCGGCAGCTCGAGCCGCTCTACGACCTCGAGTTCATCTTCGTCGACGACCGCAGCACCGACGGCACGCTGGCCGCGCTGCAGCGGCTCTTCGGCGACCGGCCGCGGCACCGGTTCGTCCAGTTGGCGGAGAACACCGGCGTGGCCGGCGCCATCATGGCCGGGTGCTCGCTCGCGAGCCACGACGTCGTCTGCTCGATCGACGCGGACTGCACGTACGACCCGCATGAGCTGGGCCGGATGATCCCGCTCCTGGGGGCGGACGTCGCCATGGTGACCGCCTCGCCGTACCACGCGGCGGGCGAGGTGCGGAACGTCCCGCGCTGGCGCCTGCTGCTCTCGCGCAACCTCTCGCGCATGTACCGGTTCGTGCTGCACAACCAGCTGGCGACGTACACGAGCTGCTTCCGCGTGTACCGGCGGCCCGTCGTGGCGCCGGTGCGGCTGAGCCGCCGCGGCTTCCTCGGTGTCACCGAGCTCCTGGGACGCCTCGACCTGCAGGGGGCGCGGATCGTCGAGCACCCGGCGCGGCTCGAGGTGCGGATCCTCGGGCGCTCCAAGCTGCGCGTGGTCCGCGCGATCGGCGGTCACCTCGCGCTGCTCCTGCGGCTCGCGTTCCAGCGCCTGCGCGGCCAGCCCGTGTGGCCGGCGCGCCTGCCGCTGCCGGCGCAGCGGTCGCCCGACGGCGGGCGCCCGCATGCGTGAGGTCGCCGTCGTCGGCGGCGGCCTGCTCGGGATGACGCTCGCGTACCGCCTGGCGGAGGGCGGGCATCGCGTCACGCTGCTCGAGGCCGCGCCGGAGGCGGGCGGCCTCGCCGCGCCACAGATGATCGGCGCCTTCACGTGGGACCGGTTCTATCACGTGCTCCTCGAGTCCGACCGGCACCTCGTCGGCCTCCTCGGGGAGCTCGGGCTGCGCGACGCGGTCACCTGGGGGACGACGCGCACCGGCTTCTACACCGACGGGCGCTACCACTCGATGTCCACGTCCCTCGAGTTCCTGCGCTTCCCGCCGCTCGGGCTCGTCGCCAAGGCCCGGCTGGCGGCGACGATCCTCCGCGCCTCGCGCATCCGCGACGGACTGCCGCTCGAGGCGGAGACGGCCGAGGCGTGGCTGCGGCGCTGGTCGGGGCGCGCGACGTTCGAGCGGATCTGGCGCCCGCTGCTGCGGTCGAAGCTGGGGGCGAACTGGGACCGCGTGAGCGCGGCCTTCATCTGGGCGATCATCGCGCGGATGTACGCCGCGCGCCGCTCCGGCCTCAAGCGCGAGCGCTTCGGGTACCTGCCCGGCGGGCACAGCGCGGTGGTGCGTGCGCTCCGCGCGACGCTCGACCGGCAGGGCGTGGCGATGGTGACGGGCGCCGCGGTCGCCGCGGTCGAGTCGCATGCCGGGCGCGTGGCGGTGACGACCGCTGGCGGACGGCGGGTCGAGGCCGATGCCGCGGTGCTCACGATCCCGGCGCGGCGCATCGCCGCGCTCTGCCCGCAGCTGTCGGCGGCCGAGCGCGATCGACTCGCGCGGGTCGAGTACCAGGGGGTCATCTGCACCTCAGTGCTCCTGGACCGCCCGCTGGCGGGCTACTATGTGACGAACATCACCGACGAGGGCTTCCCGTTCACGACGGTGGTCGAGATGACGGCGCTGGTCGACCCGGCGGCGTTCGGCGGGCTCACGCTGGCCTACCTGCCGCGCTACTGCACGCCGGACGACCCTTGGTGGGAGCGAGGGGACGCCGACGTGGTCGAGGCGGTCCTCGCGGGGCTCCGACGGTTGCATCCGACGCTCCCGCCCGAGGCGGTGCGGCACGCGGCGGTCGCACGGGCACGGGACGTGCAAGCCCTCCCGACGCTACACTTCAGTCGCGATGCGCTTCCGCCGCTCCGGACGTCCGTGCCGGGCGTCTTCCTCGTGAACTCGGCCCAGATCGTGAACGGGACCCTCAACTCGAACGAGACCGTGGCACTCGCCGAGCGCCAGGCGCGCGCGTTGCAGTCCGCCTTCGGTCCCGCATGACCGCGGCGCGCCCGCTCGCGAGCGTCTCGCTGGACCTCGACAACCTGTGGGCCTACCTCAAGGTGCACGGGGACGAGCGGTGGAGGGACCGGCCGTCCTACCTCGAGCGCTTCCTGCCCCTCGCGCTCGACCTCCTCGACCGGCATCGCCTGCGGATCACGTGGTTCATCGTCGGGGCGGACGCCGCCGAGCCGCGGCACGCGGACGTGCTGCGGGCGATCACCGCGCGGGGACACGAGGTGGGGAACCACTCGTACGAGCATGACTCCTGGCTGCACCGGTATCCCGACGCTGCGCTCGAGGCCGACGTGGTGCGTGCCGAGGAGGCGATCGAGGCGGCGACCGGGATGCGCCCGCTCGGGTTCCGCGGCCCCGGCTTCAGCTGGACACCGGCGCTGCTGCGGCTGCTGGCGGCGCGCGGCTACCGCTACGACGCGTCGACGCTGCCGACGTTCATCGGGCCGCTGGCGCGCTGGTACTACTTCCGCACGGCGCGGCTCTCGCGCGAGGAGCGGCGCGTCCGCTCGCACCTCTTCGGCTCGTGGCGCGACGGCTTCCGGCCGCTCGACGCGCATTGGCTGCCGCTCGGCGGCGGCGACGGCATCCTCGAGATCCCGGTGACGACCATCCCGCTGCTGCGGACGCCGTTCCACCTGAGCTACCTGCTCTGGCTGAGCCGGATCTCCGCGGGGCTCATGGAGGCCTACCTCGCGACCGCGCTCGCGCTCTGCGCGGCCCGGGGCGTGACGCCGAGCTTCCTGCTGCACCCGCTCGACCTGCTCGGCGCGGACGACGTGGACTCGCTGCGCTTCTTCCCCGGGATGGACCTGCCCGGGGCGCGGAAGCGGGAGCTCTTCTCGGCGGTGATGGCGCGGATCGCGGCGCGGTTCGAGCCGGTGCCGATGTCGGCGCACGCGGCGGCCGCGCTCGCGGCGTCGGCGCGGCCGCGCCCGCACGGGGTGGCCTGAGCGATGTGCGGCATCACGGCGCTGCTGCAGCCCGGTGTCCCGCGCGCCGACGGCGCGCTCGTGGAGCGGATGGGGCGCACCATGCGCCATCGCGGGCCCGACGGCGAGGGGGTGATGGTCGACGGCCCGGTGGCGCTGCACCACATGCGGCTCTCGATCATCGACCTCGCCGACGGCGCGCAGCCGATGGAGGCGGACGGCCTGGCGGTCACGTACAACGGCGAGATCTACAACTACGTCGAGCTGCGCGACGAGCTGCGCGCCCGCGGCCACGCCTTCCGCACCGCGTCGGACACCGAGGTGCTCCTGCGCGCCTACGCCGAGTGGGGTGAGGCGTGCGTCGACCGGCTGGTCGGGATGTTCGCCTTCGTGCTCCACGACCGGCCGCGCGGCCGGCTCCTCGTGGTGCGCGACCGCTTCGGGATCAAGCCGCTCTACTGGTGCCGCTCGGGGGGAACGCTCGCCTGGGCCTCCGAGATCAAGGCGCTGCTGCGGCTGCCGGGATTCGAGGCCGACCCCGACTACGACGCGATCCGCGACTACCTCACCTTCCAGTTCGTCCTCGGGCCGGCGACGCTCTTCCGCGGCGTGCGCAAGGTGCTCCCCGGCCACCTGCAGGTCGTCGATGTCCGGTCGGGCGCGGTGCAGGAGCGCTGCTACTGGGAGCCGCGCTACCCGCTGCGTGAGGCCGTGAGCGACGCGGATGCGGCGGCGGAGCTGCGCTGGCGGCTGGAGGAGTCGGTGCGGCTGCACCTGCGCAGCGACGTCGCGGTGGGGAGCCACCTCAGCGGCGGGCTCGATTCCAGCCTGCTCACCGTGCTCGCCACGCGCGAGCGCCCGGGGCCGTTCCCGGTGTTCACCGGCACCTTCCACGCCGGGCCGGACTTCGACGAGACCCCCTATGCGCGCGCGGTCGCCGCGGCGACGGGCGCCGAGCTGCACGAGTCGGTGCTGGCCGCCGACGAGCTGCCGGACCTGCTCCCGCGCCTCATCTGGCACCTGGACGAGCCGACCGCGGGCCCGGGTGTCGTGCCGCAGTTCGCGGTGTCGCGGCTCGCCGCGCAGCACGTGAAGGTGGTGCTGGGCGGGCAGGGCGGCGACGAGGTCTTCGGTGGCTACGCACGATACATGGTGGCGTACCTCGAGCAGGCGCTGAAGGGCGCGATCTTCGAGACCAACGAGGAGGCGGAGCACATCGTCTCCCTCCGGTCGATCCTCCCGAACCTGCCGCACCTGCAGCAGTACGTGCCGATGCTCAAGCAGTTCTGGCGGCACGGCCTCTTCGAACCGATGGACCGGCGGTACTGCCGGCTCGTCGACCGGCTCGGCGGGGCGACGAGCCTCTTCACGCCCGAGTTCCGCGCGGACTACGACGCCGACGCGGTGTTCCTCCGCTTCCAGCGCGTGTTCAACCACCCGGAGACGCGAAGCTACTACGAGAAGATGGCGCACTTCGACCTGGTGACCGGACTCCCGGCGCTGCTCCAGGTGGAGGACCGCGTGAGCATGGCGGTGTCGATCGAGTCGCGCGTGCCGCTGCTCGACCACCGGATCGTCGACTTCATGGCCACGCTGCCGCCACGGCTGAAGTTCCGGGGCGGCGAGCTGAAGCACCTCCTCAAGCGGGCGGTCGGCCACCTCCTCCCGCCGGCGGTAATGCAACGCAAGGACAAGATGGGATTCCCGGTGCCGCTGCACCACTGGTCGCGCGGCGTCTCGCGCACCTTCTTCTTCGACACGCTCCTCTCCTCGCGGGCGCGCACGCGCGGCATCGTCGAGCCCGCCGAGGTGGAGAAGCTCCTCACCTACGAGCAGGCGTACAGCCGGCAGTCGTGGGGCCTGCTCAACCTCGAGCTCTGGTTCCGGACCTTCATCGACCAATGACCCGACCCCTCATCGGAGTGATGGGCCCCGGCATCGTCGGGATGCCGATGGCGGCGCTGCTGGCGCGCGCCGAGCTGCAGAAGGGCGACGCCGGCGGCGTGGTGCGCGTCGTCCAGCGCGCGTCACCCACCTCGGCCTGGAAGGTCGAGGCGATCAACGCCGGGCGCTCGCCGATCGGCGGCGTCGAGCCGGAACTCGACGCGGTGGTGCGTGACACGGTCGCGGCCGGACGCCTCGGCGCCACCCACGACGCCGCCGAGCTCGCCGACGCGCAGGCGGTGCTGGTCTGCGTGCAGACCGACAAGCGGGGCGATGGCCCGGACTACGGGCCGCTCTTCGAGGCGCTCGACGCGCTCGCGCCGGCACTGCGGGCGCGCCGGCGCGGCGGACCGGCGCCGGTGGTCGCGATCGAGTCGACGCTCGCGCCGAGCTCGATGACGACCGTGGTGCGCGAGCGCTTCGCGCGGCACGGGCTCGTCGAAGGGCGCGACGTGCACCTGGGGAACAGCCCGAACCGGGTCATGCCGGGCCGGCTCGTCGCCCGCATCGCCGAGAGCGACAAGCTGGTCGCGGGCCTCTCGCGCCACACCGCCGAGGCGATCGCGGCGCTCTACGCCCCGATCGTCACGCGCGGCACGCTGCACGTGACATCGAGCCTCACCGCGGAGGTCGTGAAGACGCTGGAGAACGCGTACCGTGACGTGCGGATCGCGCTGGCGGCGGAGCTGGTGCGCTGGTGCGATGCGCAGGACGTCGACTTCTTCGCGCTGCGCGACGCCGTGAACGCGCGCGTCGCGCTCGCCGACGACGCGAGCGGGGACGCCGCCGTGGTGCCGGTCGGCGGGCTGCTCGTGCCGACGGTCGGCGTCGGCGGCCACTGCCTGCCGAAGGACGGGATCCTCCTCTGGTGGCGGCGGCTGGAGGCCGGCGCCCCCGAAGCGGCCCACAGCCTCATCCTCGCCAGCCGCCGCATCAACGACGCCTCGCCCGACGAGACGTTGCGGATGCTCGAGCGGCGCTTCGGGCCGGTCGCCGGGCGCACGGTGGCGGTGCTCGGTGCGGCCTATCGCGCCGAGTCGGAGGACACGCGCAACAGCCCGTCGCTCACCCTGGTCGAGCGGCTCATCGCGGCGGGGGCGCGGGTGCGCCTGCACGACCCCTTCGTGCGCGACGACGACCAGAACCTGGTGCGGCGCGGGCTCACCGGACCGTTCACCGCGGACCTCGAGGCCGCGGTGGCGGACGCCGAACTCGCGGTGGTGGGCACGGCGCACCGGCTGTACGGCGACGAGTTCGCGGCGTGGCGCCGCCGCGCGCCGCGCCTCGTGGGCGTGATGGACGCGGGCAACCTGCTCCGCGCCCCCGCGGTCGAGGCGAGCGGCGTCGGCTACGCGGGGATCGGCCGTGGCCGGCAGCGGCCCACCGAGGCGATGGTCGCCTTCGCGGCCGACGCCTTCTCCGCGGTCGAACGCGGCGTCGCGAACGAACTCGACGGCCTGGTGCGCTTCCTGAACGGCGCGTACGCACCCGACGCGTTCGAGCGCGCGTCGCTCGACGAGGTGCGCCGGCTCGCCGGCACCTGCATCACCGGGTGCCGGATCCCCGCGCCTGGCAGTGTGCAGGCGCCGGCCCCGCTCGACGGATTCCTCCCCGTGCTCGCCCGCCTCGCCGAACGCTCGGCCTGAGCCCCTCCCTCCCCGACTCGCCATGTGCGGCTTCGCCGGCTTCCTGACCTCCGACCCGACCGACCAGGGGACGCTCCTCGCCCAGGTCGGGCGGATGATCGCGCCGATCGCCCACCGCGGACCTGACGACCAGGGGACGTGGGCGGACGCCGCGGGCGGCGTCGCCCTCGGGTTCCGGCGGCTCGCGATCATCGACCTCTCCGCGAACGGCCACCAGCCGATGCCCTCGGCGTCGGGGCGGTTCATGATGACGTTCAACGGCGAGGTCTACAACTTCGCGGAGCTGCGGCGCGAGCTCGAGGCGGGCGGCGCGCGCTTCAAGGGCCACTCGGACTCCGAGGTGATGCTGGCCGCGTTCGAGCGCTGGGGCGTCGCCCGCGCACTGCCGCGGTTCGTCGGGATGTTCGCGCTCGCCGTGTGGGACGGTGCCGAGCGCACGCTCACGCTCGCCCGTGACCGGCTCGGGAAGAAGCCGCTCTTCGTCTTCCGGGACCGCGGGCTCGTGAGCTTCGGCTCGGAGCTCAAGTCGCTGCACGCCGGTCCGCGGTTCGACGGCGCCCTCGACCCCGACGCGCTCGCGGCGTACCTGCGCTACCTCTACGTGCCCGCGCCGCACAGCATCCACCGGCACGTGATCAAGCTGCCCCCCGGCCACCTGCTCACGCTGCGGGACGCGCGCGCGGCGCTCCCCGCGCCGGAGCCCTACTGGACCCTCGACGAGGCCGTGCGGCGGGGACTCGCCGACCCCTTCCGCGGCGATGACGCGGAGGCGGTGGCCGAGGGCGAGCGGCTGATCGGGGAGGCCGCCGCGATGCGCATGGTCGCCGATGTCCCCCTCGGCGCGTTCCTCTCCGGCGGCATCGACTCGTCGACCGTCGTCGCGCTGATGCAGGAGCGCGCGCCGCGTCCCGTGCGGACGTTCAGCGTCGGCTTCGACGAGGCGGCGTACGACGAGGCGCACCATGCCGCCGCGGTCGCCCGGCACCTCGGCACGGAGCACAGCACCGTGCGCCTCACGAGCGACGATGCGCTGCGCCTGGTGCCGCAGTTGCCGGACTGGTTCGACGAGCCGCTGGCGGACCCCTCGCAGCTGCCGACGTACCTCATCTGCCGCGAGGCGCGGCGCGAGGTGACGGTCGCGGTCTCGGGCGACGGTGGCGACGAGCTGTTCGGCGGGTACAACCGCTATGTGCAGGGCGAGCGCGTGCTCCGGCTCGCGGCCCGCGTGGGCGCGCCCGGTCGCGCGCTGCTCGCGGCCGGCCTCGAGGCGCTCCCGCCCGGCGCGTGGGACCGCGCCGCCGCGCTGGTCGGCGCCGCGCTCCCCGCCGTGCGCCGCCAGCGGCACGTGGGCCAACGGCTGCGCAAGATCGCGACCGCGCTGCGCCCCGCCACGCCGGCGGCCGCCTATCGCACGTTCCTCTCGTCCGCCTTCCAGGAGCCCACGGCCCTCGTGCGCGGCGCGCACGACCGGCCCGACGCGCTCGAGCGGGCCTTCGGGTTCGACGGGCCGCTCGGCACCGTCGAGCGGATGATGCTCGCCGACCAGCTCGAGTACCTGCCCGACGACCTCCTCGCCAAGGTGGACCGCGTGAGCATGGCGGTGAGCCTCGAGGTGCGCGTGCCGCTCCTCGACCACCGCGTCGCCGAGTTCGCATGGCGGCTGCCGTTGCGCTGCAAGATCCGCGACGGGCGGACGAAGTGGCTGCTGCGGCAGCTGCTCGAGCGGCGCGTCCCGCGCGAGCTGATCGACCGGCCCAAGATGGGATTCTCGGTCCCGATCGACCCCTGGCTCCGCGGGACGCTCCGGCCCTGGGCCGAGGAGCTCCTCGCGCCGGACGCGCTGGCGCGGTCCGGTGCGCTCGAGGTGGAGCCGGTGCGGCGCGCCTGGCAGGGGTTCCTGCGCGACGATGGGTCGGTCAGCGGCCTCGCGATCTGGGCGCTGGTGAACTTCCAGGCCTGGTCACGCCGCTGGCAATGACGCCGCGGGCGGGGCCGCCGCGTCCGCGCCGCGCTCGCCGCCCCCGGCACGTCGAACGAGCTGGTCGAGGCCGACACCCACCGCGAGGCCGAGCGCGGCGCCCGCCGACTCGAGCGCGCCCGGCGGTGCGAGCCCCGTAG
>CAZPJF010000118.1:0-9483 GCA_964586095.1 uncultured Gemmatimonas sp.
CCCTCCACGACGCTCTTCCGATCTGCAGGCACCGGTCGCCGCGGCGACCGCGGCGCCGGCGTCCTCCGGCGACAGCACGCGCGTCGCGATGGTGCTCGACACGGCGCGGCTCCTCCGGGAGCTCCGCGGCCTGCCGTCGCTGGGTCCCCTGCCCCGCGTCGCACGGACCCTCCGCGTGGTGATCGACTCGGCCGGCCGCGTGACGGAGGCGCACCCGGTGCTGCCGGCGCTCTCGCCGGCGCTCTCCCTCGACTCGCTGCTCGTGCGCGCCGCCGTGCTCGGCGGGGACACCACCGGGGTGCGCGCCGCGTTCGATGCACCCGGGCGCGCGCGGGTCGACAGCGTCGCGGAGCTGATGGTGCGCTGGTCGCCGGGCACGCCCGACACGGCGGCGCGGCGCGGACCCGTGCACGAGCGGTTCCTGGAGGTGGAGACGGGTCCCGCGGCCGCGCTCACGGAGCGCCTTGGCGTGGCGCGGGCGGCGCGCCCCGAGTCGGCCGAGTCCTTGCGCCGGCGCCTCGAGCGCGAGGTCGAGCGCATGGCGCGCGACGAGGTGCTCCCGTCGGGGCGGCACCGGGTCCGGATCGGGGCGGCCGTCGCCGCCGACGGCACGGCGTTCGACGTGCGGGTGCTCAGCGGTTCCCGCTACCGGGAGGCCGACGAGGCGGCAGTGCGGATCATCCTGCGGACGCGATTCGTGCCGACGACGGTCGACGGCTTCGCGGTCCCCACGCGGATCGTCCAGCCGGTGCAGTTCGTGGTCGAGGAGTAGCGCCCCGCCTACTCCGCCGCGACGTCCGGCCTGGTCCGCGCCAACTCCTGCTGGACGCGTGCGAGCAGGTCAGCGGCGCGGAACGGCTTGAGGAGCACCTCGGCGGGTTCGCCGAACGGGTCCTGCAGCGGTTCGAGGTCGGGCGTGTAGCCCGAGATGAAGATCATCGGCACCGGCCGGGCGTCGCGCCGGAGCGTCTCCGCGAGGGCGCGCCCGCCGACCTCCGGCATCACGACGTCGGAGATGACGAGGTCGATGGCGCGGCCCGACTGCGCGAGCAGCGCGAGCGCCTCGCGGCCGTGCGCGGCCTCGGTGACGACATAGCCCGCGCGCTCCAGGATCCGCGTGGTGAGCCGTCGCACCTCGGGCTGGTCCTCGACCACGAGGATGCGCCCGGCGTTCGCGACGGCGTACTCGACCGTGACCGGACGCGTCTCGTCGGGCCGCACCTCGGTGGGCGGGAGCCAGAGCGTGAAGGTCGTGCCGCCGAACTCCCCGGGCGCGACATCGATCGCGCCGCCGATCCCGGCCATGATGCCGTACGCGGTCGCCAGGCCGAGCCCGGTGCCCTTGCCGACCTCCTTGGTGGTGAAGAACGGCTCGAAGACGCGTTCGTAGAGTTCGGGCGGGATGCCGACGCCGGAATCCGTGACCTCGAGGACGACCCAGTCCGCGGGCACGTCGGAGACGACCGTGCCCGGCCCGACGCGCGCGGGGAGGCCGAAGCGCGTCATGCCGCGCAGGCGGAGCGTGCCGCCCTCGGGCATGGCATCGCGAGCGTTCACGGCCAGGTTGAGGAGCACCTGTTCCAGCTGGCCGCCGTCGGCGAGGACGGGGGGGAGGTCGGGCGGGACGTCGACGTCGAGCCGCACCTCGGCCCCGAGCACGCGCGCGAGCATGCGGCGCGACGACTCGACGACCTCGTGGAGCCGGAGCACGCGGAGTTCCGGCACCTTCTGCCGGCTGAAGGTGAGGAGCTGGGACGTCAGCGCCGCGGCGCGGTCGACGGCGCGCGAGATCTCGAGCAGGTCCTCGGCCGCCTCGGGGTCGTGCGCCACGGTCTCGCGCGCGAGCTCCAGGTTCCCGCGCATGACCATCAGGAGGTTGTTGAAGTCGTGGGCGATGCCGCCCGCGAGCCGCCCGACGGCCTCCATCTTCTGCGACTGGCGCAGCTGCTCCTCGCGCTCCCGCAGGGTGCGCTCGGCGGCGAGGCGCTCGGCATCGCGCTGCTGCGCGAGGGCGAAGGTGCGGCGCTCTTCGCGCGAGAGCCGGCCGATCGCGACAGCGCCGATGGCGGCGAGGACGAGGCCGATGAGCACGGTGCCGACCACCAGAGTGTCGCGCAACCATCGCCCCCCCGCGCCGATCGTCGCGGAGAACTCGCTCTCGAGCTGCGTGGCGGCGGCGTCGAGCACGGTGATCGTGTCGACGATCGCGCGGATCCGCTCGGCGCGTCGCTCGGCGAGCGCGGCGATGCTGTCGGCGGGAATCAGGCTCGAGTCGCGCTCGATGACCGCACGCAGCTGGAGCGCCTGCGCGTGGATCCGGTCGCGCACCACGTCGCCCTGCGACCAGACCTCGAGGGCCTGCGCGAGGTGCCGCTCCCAACGGAAGTTCGCGAAGAGCCAGGCCATCGCGTCGGCATCGCGCGGATGGTTGCCGCCGCGGATGAGCGCCGCCGCGGCCACCTCGCGATCGGGCTCGGGCTGCTGGAACTCGAGCCGGGCGAGCCGGTCGGCCTCGGGCACGGCGCGCGAGCGCTCGTAGGCCACGAAGTCGCCCGGGTGCTCGGTGATGGCGTACCGCGTGAGCGCCGCGACGCCGGCCTTCTGGCTCTTGGTCCAGAGGCTCTCGCCGCCGACGAAGCCGCGCACGCCGTCGGCGGCGCGGAGACCGAGGACGATGACGCCCACGAGCCCGGCGGCGACCAGGAGCGGCACGAGCATCCCGGGAGTGAGACGATCGCGGATGCGCACCAATGGAGTCTGCACTGGTCCGGGCGGAATGGTCAGGGGGGCGGCCGGGCCTGCCGCGACGGGGGATCGCCCGACGCGTCGTCATGGGAGCACCGACTGCGGGCCGGCGACTCGCGCCGCAGATTGGACCGGCACGAGGTCCAGATGCCCCACGCTGAAGTACACCGCATCGATCGCGCCGGCTGGCTCCGGGCGGCCGTCCTGGGCGCGAACGACGGGATCGTGTCGACGGCCAGCCTCGTGGTCGGCGTCGCGGCCTCGGGTGCCGACCGCGCCGCGATCGGCGTCGCCGGGGTCGCCGGGCTGGTGGCGGGTGCGATGTCGATGGCCGCCGGCGAGTACGTGAGCGTCAGCTCGCAGGCCGACACCGAGGCGGCGGACACGGCGCGCGAGCGGCGGGAGCTCGCCGCGCAGCCGGCCCACGAGCTGGACGAACTGACGGCGATCCACGTCCAGCGCGGGCTCGACCCGGCGCTCGCGCGCCAGGTGGCCGAGCGCCTGACCGCGCATGACGCGCTGGCCGCGCACCTGCGGGACGAACTCGGGATCGTCGAACACCAGCGAGCGCGGCCGCTGCAGGCCGCGCTCACCTCGGCGCTCACCTTCGCGGTGGGGGCGCTGCTCCCGCTCGTGATGGCGTGGGGGAGTCCGCTCCGCCGGCTGCCCTGGAGCGTCACCGCGGGGTCGCTCGCCTGCCTGGCGGCGCTGGGCGCGGTAGCGGCCCGAGCCGGTGGCGCCACCGCCGCCACCGGCGCACTGCGTGTAGGCTTCTGGGGCGCGTTCGCGATGGCCCTCACCTACGCCATCGGACGACTCTTCGGCGCCACGGTCTGAGGTGCCTCAGCGGTCCTCATCGGGTCGCGAGTCGCGACGGAGATCGCGCGCGCCGTTCGTCGCGGCGGGCTCGGCGGCGGTCGTCCGCGCTTCGACGTACGCGCTCGCGGCGCCGAAGCGGTAGACGAGTTCGCCTCCGGAGTGCCCGACGGCCACGCCTGCCGCGAGGAGCGCGACGGAGCCCGCCGTCGCGATCCAGCGCGCGGCGTTCCCGGCGCGTCCGCGGAGCAGCCCGAGTGCCGCCACGCCGAGGACCGCGAGGGACAAGGTGAGGAACTGCTCAGCGGACTCCTCGTGTCGCTCGAACGCCGGCTCCGGCACGATGGACTCCACGCGATCCTCCTGCTGCTCGCCGGTCTCGAGGGCGACGAACGCGCTCACGGAGAGGAGCGCCGCGAGGGCCGCTGCGAGGCCCCAGGTCCGCAGGGGCGACGCCCCGCGGGCGATCGCGACCTGTGCGCCGAGGGCGAAGAACGGCAGGAGCAGCACCAGCGCGATGGGCAGGTGCACGATCGCCGGGTGCAGGGGCGAGGGCAGTAGATTGGCCAGCATGAGGCGCTCCTTCGGATGTGAGTGCGGCCGGGCGAGTCCCGGGCTGCTGGACGCAGGGTGGCGAGCGGACCCGCGGGGCACCATCCGACGTTGGCCGGAGTCGCGCCTCGCGGCGGGATGGACGAGGGGTCTCCGGCGGATGCCGGAGGGCGAACCACGCGAGGAGGGCGGTTGATGGAGGGAAACCCTGACGAGCTCGACACCGCACGGTCGCGCCTGCCGGTGCTCGCGCTGCTCTGCACGGTCGCCGTGATCGGCGCGGTGGACCTGTACCTGGACCGACCCGCGCGATGGCTGTCGCCGCACGTGCTGGTGGAGCTCGCCCTCGTGCTCGTGAGCGGGGGGACCGCCTGGGTCCTCTGGCGGGGCTGGCGGCGCGCGGCGACGACGCTCGCGGTCACCCGCCGCACGCTCGCCGAGCGCGAATCGGAGCTGCGGGCGTGGCGCGCGCGCGCCGAGTCCGCGATGTCGGGGTTCAACCGCGCCGTCGACGAGCAGTGTGCGGCGTGGGGCCTCACGCCCGCCGAGCGCGAGGTCGCGATCCTGCTGCTCAAGGGATTCGGGCACAAGCAGATCGCGGCACGGACCGACCGCAGCGAGCGCACGGTGCGGCAGCACGCGGTGGCGGTGTACGAGAAGTCGGGGCTCGGGGGCCGCGCGGAACTGGCGGCGTTCTTCCTCGACGCGCTGCGGTGAGCACTCCGGGACGACGCAGGGGGCGCGGCCTGCGGCCGCGCCCCCTGCGATCGTCCTCAGTCCCGGCCGGGCCTCACGGCCCGTAGCCGATCGGGACCTTCTCGTCCTGCGGCGACGAGAGGATGGTCTTGTAGCACCAGGCCGCCCCCGCCCAGACGACGAAGAGCGAGATCCCCATCATGATCCATCCACCTGCGGTCATGGTCAGCCTCCTCAGTCCGTGGCGGGTGTCGCGTCGTCGAGGTCCACGCCGGCGGCACGCAGGCGCTTCTCCCCCATCCAGGTGACGACGACCAGGAAGATCAGGATGCCCGCGATGGTGAGCATCCCGGCGCGCGAGCCGGCGTTGGCCCACGACGCGCGGAGCGACGGCATGAAGTTCTGCACTGTGAACCCGACGAACACGATGATCAGGTACGCCGGCGCGATGTACTTCATGACGACCTTGAAGAAGGTCGGGATCTGGATGGCCGCACCCGAGTGGATCTCCTTCCAGCCGCGGTCGATGCCGAAGACCCAGCCGAAGTAGATGATCTGCACCATCGCGAGCACGAAGATCAGGTAGGTCCCGACCCAGAAGTCCACCGTG
Organism: uncultured Gemmatimonas sp.; assembly: GCA_964586095.1. Classification (GTDB taxonomy): domain Bacteria; phylum Gemmatimonadota; class Gemmatimonadetes; order Gemmatimonadales; family Gemmatimonadaceae; genus Pseudogemmatithrix. Next base: position 5,420 of record CAZPJF010000118.1, read on the forward strand.
TTCCAGAAGGAGCCGCCCGCGGTGAACCAGAGGGTGAGCACCGCACCCACCGTCCCGATGCCGGCGATGAGCGTGGTCGCCTTGCCGTGCGGCAGGTTCAGCGCCTCCTTCACGTGCGCCACCGCCGGCTGGTACATCGACAGCGAGCTCGTGATGGCCGCGAGGAACAGCATGAAGAACCAGAGCGCGCCGATGATGTTGCCGAACCACCCCATGTGCGCGAACACCACCGGCAGCGTGGCGAAGCCGAGCGAGAACGACCCGCCGGCCACGGCCGCGGTGGTCCCGCTGAGGCCGAGGAAGATGAACGCGGCGGTGAGCGTGATCATGCCGCCGAAGCCGACCTCGAAGAGCTCGTTGGTCGCCGACGCCGTGAGCCCCGAGAGCGCCACGTCGTCCTTCTTCTTCATGTACGAGGCGTAGTTGATGATCACGCCGAAGCCGACCGAGAGCGAGAAGAAGATCTGCGACGCCGCCGCGAGCCAGGTGGAGAAGTCCCCGAGCTTGGAATAGTTCGGGTTCCACATGTAGCCGAGCCCGTTGATCACGTTCTGGTCGGGCTTGCTCGGGTCCGGCGTGCCGAGCGTGAGCACGCGGATGAGCACGATGAGCGCGCAGACCGCCATCACCGGCATCGCGAACGAGACGAACTTCTCGATGCCCTTGGAGAGGCCGCGATAGACGAAGTAGATGTTGATGCAGAACACCGCGAGCCACGCGAGTACGGTGAACCAGTTGCCGCCGAAGAGCGCGCCGTCCGCCGCGGTCCCGGTGAAGCTCTGGTAGAAGGTCATCGCCTGCTGCGACTGGACGTCGATCGCCGCGTTGGGGTCCACCCCCACGCCGCCGGTGAGGTACTTGAGGAAGTACCCGAAGGTCCAGGTCTCGATGAACATGTAGTACGTCGAGACGCCGAGCGGGATGAGCACGCCGATGATGCCGAAGTAGCGCGCGATGCTCCCCTTGCCGATGGAGCCCATGATGAACGGCGCCGAGTGGAGCCCCTTCTTCCCACCGTACCGCCCCATCGACCACTCGGCCCACCCGATCGGGATGCCAAGCAGGAAGAGCGCGCAGAAATACGGGATGAGGAAGGCGCCGCCGCCGTTCGCGGCCGCCTGTCCCGGGAATCGCAGGAAGTTGCCCAATCCCACGGCGGATCCGGCCACGGCCAGGATCACGCCCAGTCTTGAGCCCCACTCCTCTTTGTGTTCGGACATGCCGGAGTATCCTCGTTGAAAAGCCGCGGTAGAATCCCCCACAACGCGCCGTTCCGCAAGGCGCGAGGGACGATCAGTGCGCCGGACGGCGGAACTGGGAGGACTGACGCGGGCGGGGGCCCGTCCGGGGCAAGGACACCCCTGACCCGCGCCCCCCTACCCCGGGGGGCTCAGTGAATGTCCGAGCGCCCCGGCCCCAGGAACAGCGGGGCCGCGTTGTTGGCGTCGTCGTAGAACCGGATGCTCCCGGCGTCCGACCACATCTTGCCTAACCACACGATCTGCCCCGTGTGCGTCGAGAAGTGCTCGACCACGTGGTAGAGCGCCGAGAGCACCAGCGTCTCCCTCCCCTGGATCGCGCGGTGTTCCAGCAGCTGGGCGGGCGTGAGGCGGGCCAGGGTCGCATCGACCTCCGCCATCGTGCGGTCCAGATGCGCGCGGAGTTCCGCGACCTCCATCCCGCCACGCGCCGCGAACTCGGCATCACGCTCGCGCACGTCCTCGCCCCCCCCGATGCCGGCCACGACCCACTGCCGCACGTTGCCGCAGAGGTGCAGCACCAGGTTGCCCACCGAGTTGGACCAGATGTTTGGCCGCCACCAGACGGCCTCCACCGGGAGGGCCGCGAGCACGGCACCGATCTTGGCCGGATACTCCTCCCCGAGGTAGTAGCGAGACCGCTCGATGAACTTCTCCCCGATCCCGGTGTCGCTCACGGGCGCAGCCGGTGCATCATGCGCGGGAAGGCAATGCACTCGCGAATGTGCGGCGTGCCGGTGATCCAGGCGACGGTGCGTTCCAGCCCGAGCCCGAAGCCCGAGTGCACGAAGGTCCCGTACTTCCGGAGGTCGAGGTACCAGCCATAGGCGTCGACGGGGAGCCCCTCCTCGTGGATCCGGGCGAGGAGCTTGTCGTGGTCGTCCTCGCGCTGCGAGCCGCCGATGATCTCGCCGTAGCCTTCCGGCGCCAGGCAGTCGTCGCAGAGCACGGTCCGCGGATCGGCCGGGTTCTCCTTCATGTAGAAGGCCTTGGCCTCCTTGGGGTAGTTGCACACGAAGATCGGCGTCTCGTAGTCGGCCACGAGCAGCGTCTCGTCCTCGGCGCCGAGGTCATCCCCCCAGGTGATCGCGCTCCCCTTCCCCTGCAGGATGCGCACCGCCTCGGTGTACTCGATGCGCGGGAACGGACCCTGCACCTTCTCCAGCCGCGAGATGTCCCGCTCGAGCTCCTGCAGCTCGGCGCGGCGACGCTCCAGGACACGCTGCACGATGAACACCAGCATGTCCTCCTGCAGCTGCATGTTGTCGTTGGTGTCGTAGAACGCCATCTCCGGCTCCATCATCCAGAACTCGGTGAGGTGGCGTCGCGTCTTCGACTTCTCGGCGCGGAAGGTCGGACCGAACGTGTAGATGCATCCCAGGGCCGCCGCGGCCGCCTCGCCGTACAGCTGGCCCGTCTGCGCCAGGTAGGCGCTCCCCTCGTCGAAGTACTCCGTCGAGAAGAGCCCGGAGCGCTCGCCGATCGCCGCGGTCAGGATCGGCGTGTCGACATGGATGAAGCCGCGCCCGTGGTAGAAGTCGTGGATCGCCTGGATGATCTCGTGCCGAACTTTCATGATGGCCACCTGGCGGGGTGACCGCAGCCACAGGTGCCGATGGTCGAGCAGGAAGTCGACCCCGTGCTCCTTGGGCTGGATGGGGTAGTCGAGCGGACTGGTCCCCAGGACCTGCAGGTCGGTCACCCCGAGTTCATGGCCGCCGGGGGCCCGGGGCTCGGCGCGGACGTCGCCCGTGACCGAAACACTGGTCTCCAGCGTCAATGTACCAAAGCGTTCCCACGCCTCCGGCGTCAGCTGGTTCTTGACCAGCACGCACTGGAGGAGCCCGGTGCCGTCGCGCATGACCAGAAAGGCGACCTTGCCGGAGGATCGCAGGTGGGAGACCCAGCCCCGGACGGTGACGCGCTGGCCGACCACCTTTGGCAGGGTCGCGATGGTAGCGTAGGTTGTTGACACGTAAGGTTTTGGTGGATGGACCGCAGTAACTGCCAAAGGTATGACCCCACCCGGGGGGGAGCAACGTGCCCCGGTCTCCCTCCCTCTCCCGGTCGCGCATGACCCTCCGGATACGACTCGCCCTCGGCATCGCCGCCATCCTGGTGGTGATGTTCGTGCCGCTCGGCCTGTCCCTCCGGGCCATGCAGCAGCTCCGGCGCGACACCGAGCGACTCCGCGACGTCGAGTTTCGCGCGGCCGTCCTGCTCGGGCGCGCCCGCATCGCGGTGCAGGAAGTCAACCAGACGAGGACCTTCCTGTCGGTCTTCCCGACCCCGCAGACCGAGGCGCAGTTCGCTGCGCGCCTGGACACGTTGCGCGCCCACGTCGATTCGCTGGGGACGCTGACGACCGCGGCCACCCTCCCCCGGATGCGCACGGCGCTTCGTTCGGTGGGGGACGAGGCGACGGCCGCGCTTCAGCTCGCGGCCGCGGGTCGCGTGGCCCTCGCCGATTCGGTGGTCGATCGCTCGATCGTTCCCGCGCTGCAGGAGGTGGAGCGCATCCTCGCCCTCACCGAGCAGTCGCTGCAGGAGCAGACCCGTGAGCGGGTGGGGCTGGTAGCCGCGGAATCCGAGGCGGCGCGACGCACCGCCCTCTTCCTCATCGCAGGGGCAGCCGTGCTCGCCGTCCTCATCGGCATCTGGCTCACGCAGTCGGTCTCCGGTCCGATCGACGAACTCGACGCCGGCATGCGTGCCGTCTCCGAGGGCGACTTCGGCCACCCGCTCGGGCTCGCGGCGACGCGTCGCGACGAGTTCGGCCGTCTCGCCGCCTCATACAACTCCATG
>CAZPJF010000119.1:0-9472 GCA_964586095.1 uncultured Gemmatimonas sp.
GCGGGAAAGATGCGGCGCGCGCCGGGGGGCCGCGCGGCGGGGCGGGGGCGGGCGCGCGCGGCGCGCGCACGGCGCGCGCCGGGGGTTGACAGATGGTCAACCACGTTGACTAATTGCGGCATGACCCCTGCCCGCCCCTCTCGCCCGCCGCGCGCGCCGCGCCTGCGCGGGACCGCGCCGCGCCGCGGCGCGCCCGCCACCCGCCTGGACGAGGTCCGCGTCGACCGCGTGGACGCGAAGCAGCCCCTCGGCCGCCATCTCGTCCTGCTCTTCCGCGCCTTCGAGGACGAGCTGCTCGATGCGCTCGCGGCCCGCGGCTGGCGCGACGTGACCATGGCCGACCTGCAGGTGCTGCGCTCGGTCGCCCCCGAGGGCACCACGGCGGCGGCGATCGCGCGGCTCGCCGGCATCTCCAAGCAGGCGGTCGCGCGCACGATCGCGGGACTCGAGGCGAGCGGCTACCTGCGGCGCCGTCCCGGCTCCGCCGACGCGCGCGAGAAGCGGATCGTCTTCTCGGCGAAGGGAGTCCGACTCATCGAGGAGGCGATCGACCTCATCGCCGGCACCGAGCGGCGCTACGCCGACGCGCTCGGCGCCGAGGGCCTTGCGGGCCTCAAGCGGCAGCTCGCGACGCTGCTCGCGCTGCATCCCACGTCGGCCGCCGCCGGAGGCCCCGCATGACGCTGCGCCACCTCACCCTCGACGGCCACCGCCTCGCCTATCGCGATGCCGGCAGCGGCCCGGTGATGCTCTTCGTGCACGGGACGCCGTCATCGTCGGCCGAGTTCGCCGAGGTGATGGCACGGCTGGGCGCGCGCGCGCGCTGCGTGGCGGTGGACCACCTTGGCTTCGGCGGGTCGGACAAGCCGCCGCGGGCCGACTACTCGATCACGGCGCACCGCGCGCGGCTCGCGCGGGTGCTGGCGCAGCTCGGCATCGAGCGGTTCCACCTCGTCGCGCACGACTTCGGCGGTCCGATCGCGCTGCCGCTGGTGCTCGACCGTCCTGCGCGCGCGCTGAGCGTGACGCTCATGTCCACCTGGCTCTGGCCGCTCGGCGAGACCGACCCCAAGCTCGAGAGACAGCGGGCGCTGATGACGTCGGCGCTCGTCCGCTGGCTCTACCTGAACGCCAACCTCTCGGCGCGCGTGATCGTGAAGGCCGCGTGGGGACGCCACCGGCCGCTCACGCGCGACAAGCACCGCGAGTACACATCGGCCTTCCCGAGGCGCGACGCGCGCCATGGGACGGTGGCGTTCCTGCGGGCGCTCTTCGACGACGCCGAGCCCGCGTGGGGGATGCATACGCGGCTCGGCGCACTGCAGGGCATCCCGGTGCAGGTGGTCTGGGGCACGCGCGATGTGATCGATGCCGCGACGGCCGACCGCTGGCAGCGGGAAGTGCCCCACGCCCGGGGCGTGCGGCTCCCGGAGGTGGGGCACTTCATCGCGGATGAGGCGCCGGAGCTGCTCGTGCCGCTGCTGGCCGACTTCCTCGACTCCCGCGGGGCGGTCGCGCCCTGATCCCGGCCCCGGATCAGCGCCGGACGAGGGTCAGGGTCGCCACCGGCATCGGCGTGCCCTTCGGCGCGAAGTGCCGCGCGCTCGCGGGCGTCGTCGGCCGCTTCGGCGACGTGTCCTTGTCGGCCGCCGCGAAGGTGGTGCCGTCGTCGCCGCCCGAATCGTAGGCCATCAGTTCCACCGTCCTGCGCGCGCTCCAGTCGCCCATGTCGCGCAGGTCGATGTTCGCCGCGCCGGCGAACCAGTCGGGGCTGGGCGCGATCATCGCCACGACCGAGACGAACGGGTGGGCCGCATCCACCGTGACGGTCGTGACGACGGAGTCGGCGAAGTCCTTGAGGGGGCCGCTCGTCACGAGCGCCGACGCGTCGCCCCTGGCGATCGCCGCACGGATCTCGTCGTCGAGCGGCGAGTGCCGCCCCATCTCGGAAAGGCGCTCGAGGCCGGTGGAGGGCGTGCGGCCCTCGGAGAAGAGCGCGTAGCCTGCCCGGTGCGAGGCCCCGATCAGGCCCGAGAAGTGTGCGCCCGTCGGGTACTCGAGCGGGAAGTTGGCAGCGGTCCAGCGGCCCTTCAGGATCACGGTAAATGTGACGGCGTCCTTCATCTCCTTCTTGTCCTTCCTGTCCAGCATCGGCTCCGCAGCCATCGACCCCTGCGCCCGTGCGGTGCCGGCGAGGGTGAGGGTGAGGAACGCCACGACGATCGAACGAGCGGGAATCACGGGAACTCCTTGCATGCTGATGGAGACGGCGCGACGCGAACCGCGCCGGCGCGGCGATCGCCGCGTCGAGGTCCGGTATCGACCGACCCTCGTGCGGGTTCCCGAGCGCGGTACTCGAGGGCGCACCGCGTGCGGATGGGGGCCCGCCCGGCGGCGCGCGCGGGCGGGAACTCTTCGCCGGGCCGCGCGATACCGGCGGGCATGACCGATCGTCGCCCGCTCCTCATCCTCGTGGCCGCCGCCGTCGCATCCGCCGGCTGGTACCTCTTCCGTCCCGAGCTGCTCCTCATCGATCGCGTGGCGCAGGAAGCCGCGCCGATCACGCCGACGCGCGTCGCGCAGGGCGCCTTCCACGGTGACGCGCACGAGACCTCGGGCACCGCGACCATCCTGCAGCTCCCCGACGGGCGCACGGTGCTGCGGTTCACCTCCTTCGCGACCTCGAACGGCCCGGATGTCCGCGTCTACCTCGTCGCCGCCGACAGCGTGGCCGACGAGGGAACGGTGAAGCGCGCCGGGTTCATCGACCTCGGCGCGCTGAAGGGGAACCTCGGCGACCAGAACTACGAGCTCCCGGCCGGCACCGACCTCACACGCTACCGCGCGGTCTCCATCTGGTGCCGGCGCTTCGCGGTGAACTTCGGCGCGGCGGCGCTCAGGGGTTGATGCGCCGCTCCAGCCACGCCATCACGGCGGGCGGCGTGCCGGTCCACTGCGCCACCGGCCGGTTCCCGACGTAGCCCAGGTCCGCCACGCCCATCCGGCTCGAGAAGAAGCCGCTCGCGGTGAGGTTCCGGAAGCTGTTGAAGAACTGCACCCCGGCCTGCACGTCGGGCGTCGCGCGCCGCGGGTAGGCGATCGCGTCCAGCAGCTGCCGCCGCTCGGCGTCGGTGCAGCTCACGAACCCCTTGCCGAACCGCTTGCGGCACTCGGCGTTCATCCAGCCGAGCCCGTTCTTCATCCACGTGCGCATGCCGGCGTTCTCGCCGAGCATGAAGTCCATGAACTGCGGTACGCCGGCCTCGGTGGCGCTCCCCGAGCGCGCGTCGCGCGAGATCACGTAGTCGACGAGGAGCCGCACCAGCCGCCACTCGTCGGTGGTGAACTGCTTCGGCTGGTAGGGGCGCGGCTGCGCGGCGGGCGCCTGCGCGGCCCCCTGTGCGGTGCCCTGCGCGGCCTGCGCCTGCTCGGCCTCCATCGCGTCGTGCGCGTGCGCGGCCGCGCGGTCGATCAGGTCGGGCGTGATCGCGGCCGCCGCCGGGATGGCGAGCAGGTGCTGCATGGCCTCGCGCCGGTTCATCTCGCTCATCAGAGCCTCCCCGCCTTGCGCTGCTCGGTGATGTACGCGCTCGTCCGCATCGAGAGCGCGAGGATCGTCCAGGTCGGGTTCTTGTCCGCCTGCGAGACGAACGGCCCGCCGTCCGCCACGAACAGGTTGTCGCAGTCCCACGCCTGGCAGTTGGCGTTGAGCGCCGAATCGCGCTCGTTCGCGCCCATCCGGATCCCGCCGAGCTCGTGGATGATCGCGCCGCCGTTGGCGATCCCGTACCCCTGCTCGCGCGTGGGCATCTGGCTCCAGACCTGGCCGCCCATCTCGGCGATCAGCGCGCGGAAGGTCTCCTGCATGTGCTTCACCTGCAGGTACTCGGTGTCGCGCCACTCCCAGTGGAAGCGGAGCACCGGGATGCCGAAGCGGTCCTTCACCTCGGGATCGAGCTCGGCGAACGACTTCTCGTTGGGGATCATCTCGCCGCGTCCCGAGAAGCCGACCGTCGCGCCCCAGTACTTCCGGTACTGCTGCTTGAGCTCCGCGCCGTACCCGCCCCCCTCAGGGTAGTTCTGGATCCCGCCCATGAAGCCGTAGCTCGGCTGGCCCAGCCCGCCCCAGACCTCGATGTGGTAGCCGCGCGGGAAGTCGAGCTTCCGGTTGTCGAGCCACCACGGCATGTAGATGTGCCCGCCGCCGACGCCGTCGGCATTGTGGCGCGGCACGTCCACGAGGCTCGGGATGAAGCCGGCGACGTCGGTCCCGGTGGTGTCGGTGATGTACTTGCCGAGCACGCCGCTCGAGTTGGCGAGGCCGTTGGGGTGTCGCGGCGACCGGGAGTTCATCAGGATGCGCGCCGACTCGAGCGCGCTCGCGGCGAGCACGACGATCCGCGCGCGCACGACCTTGTCCTCGCCGGTCTTCTTGTCGATGTACGCCACGCCGGTCGCGCGGCCGTCGCTCCCGGTGGTCACCTCGCGCACCATCGCGTCGGTGAGCACGGTGAGCCGGCCGGTCCGCATGGCCGGGATGACGAGCACGTTCCCGGACGAGAAGTTCGAGTTGGTCATGCACCCGCGGTTGCACTGCCCGCAGTAGTGGCAGGGGGCGCGGCCGTTGAGCGGCTTGGTGATCACCGAGAGGCGCGCCGGGATGCAGGTGACGCCCATCCGGTCGCTGGTGCGCTTGACGAGGTGCTCGTAGTAGCGCGGCGCCGGCGCCGGGTGGAAGATGCCGTCGGGGTCGTTGGGGAGGCCTTCGGTGCTCCCGAAGATCCCGATGAGCCTGTCCACCTCGTCGTACCAGGGCTTCACGTCGTCGTAGGAGATCGGCCAGTCGTCGCCGAGCCCGTCGAGCGACTTGCGGCGGAAGTCGTCGGGGCCGAAGCGGAGCGAGATGCGCCCCCAGTGGTTGGTGCGTCCGCCGAGCATGCGGCCACGCCACCAGTCGAAGCGCGTCCCCTCGGCGCGCGTGTAGGGCTCGCCCGGGATGTTCCACCCCCCGATGCAGGCGTCCCACTCGCCGAACGGGCGGTCGGGCGTGGAGGCCCCGCGGCGCGGCGAGTCGTACGGCATCTTGAGCATGGCCGAGTACTGCGCGCTGGTGTTGTCCCACCAGCTGCCGGCCTCGAGGAGGACGACACGCGCGCCGGCCTTGGTGAGCTGGTGGGCGGCCATGCCGCCGCCGGCTCCGGAGCCGACGATGGCGACGTCGTAGGTGGTCTGCTGGGGCATCGGTCGGGGGGCGGGCGTTGGCCGCGGCCGGCGGGGCCGCGCGTGGGCGGGAATGTGCACACGCCGCGGCCGACGCGTCAGGGTGCCGAGCGGCCCGAGCACCACCCCCGCGCACCGCGCGGTCGGGGCCCGGCTTCCGCGTTCCCCGCACGCACCCTGTCGGGCCTTCCCGTAGTCGTTGTCCGTGCGCCGAACCCGCACGCAGGTTCGTTCCCTCTCCCGACTGCGCCGCGCGCGGCCGCGCCGCACCATTGACGCGCCACCTTGAAGGAGGGGACGATGTCACTGATCAAGCAGGACCTACCCGTGTCGCTCGAGCGGGACCTGAACCGCATGCGGAACAGGCTGCAGCGGTTCTTCGAGGAGCCGTTCGGCTTCGACCTCCGTCTTCCCACGATCGACGAGAAGCGGATCGAGCGGATGATGTGGTCGCCGGCGGTGGAGGCCACCGAGACCCCCACCGAGTACCTGATCACCGCGGAGCTGCCCGGCATCAGCCCCGAGAACGTGGAGGTGTCCATCGCCGACGGCATGCTGACCCTCAAGGGCCACAAGCTCGAGGAGAAGAAGGAAGGGAAGGAGGAGAAGACCTTCCACCTCTGGGAGCGCAGCTACGGCGAGTTCCTGCGGACCTTCCGCTTCCCGCTGCCGGTGAACGAGCAGAAGGTGGCGGCCGAGTTCACCAACGGCATCCTGAAGGTGACGGTGCCGAAGGTCGAGGTGACGCCGCCGACGGCCCGGACGGTGCCGATCGCGAAGAAGTAGCAGCCGTTCGCGGTCAGTACCCGAGCGTGCGGAGGTAGGCACGCCCCAACCCCGCCGATGCCCAGGCATCGGCGGGGTCGTCCATCTCCACGAACACGTTCGTCACGCGGCCGCCGAGCGCCACCGTGAGCAGGCGCGGCCAGTCGATGACGCCGCGCCCCACCTCGCGCTGCGCGTGCTGTGGCGTGCCGTCGGAGTCCTTGAGGTGGAGCATCGTGATCCGGTCGCGGTGCCGCTCGAGCAGCGCGATGGGGTCGTGCCCGGCCTTGAAGGCCCAGAAGCAGTCGAGCTCGATGTCGACGACCGCGGGGTCGGTCTCGGTCATGAGGATCTCGAGCCCGACCCGCCCGCCGAAGCGCTGGAACTCGAAGTCGTGGTTGTGGTAGCCGGTGCGCATGCCGCGCTTCGCCGCCTCATGCCCCGCGTGGCTGAGCAGGGCCGCGGTGCGCTGCCACGCCTCGGCGCTGTCGCGCTGAGCGGGCGCCATCCAGGCGACGATCACCGTGGCGTGTCCCATGGCCGCGGCGGCGTCGAGGAGCGCGTCGAGCCGGTCCGGCTGGAGGTCGCGCGGGTCGATGTGCGCGGCCGGCGCGCGCAGGCCGCTGGCGTCGAGGGTCGCGCGCAGCTGCTGCGGCGTGCGTCCCCAGTTCCCCCACCACTCGATCTCGGTGTAGCCGAGCTCGGCGATGCGCGCGAGCGTGCGCTCGGGGTCGGCCCGCATGGCCTGGCGCAGCATGTAGAGCTGCACGCCGACGCCCCGGAGCGGTGCGCGGCTGGTGCCGAGGGGGGCGTCGTCGAGGTCCACGGGGCCAGGGGTGTGCGGCGCGGCGTGCGCCGCCGCCCGCACGGCGCGAGGGCCGAGCGCACCGGCACCGAGGGCGAGCAGGAGTTCGCGGCGAGAGAGCATGGGAGCGAAGCTACGGCGCGCCGGTCGACGCGGCCAGCAGCGCGATCGGCGGAGGGCCGGCCGCGCGGCCGGCCCTCCGCCCTCCCTCAGCCGTCGTCGGAAGGCGCGGCCGGCCCCGGTGCGCCCGGGCCCGCCGCCGCGAACTGCGCCGGCCTCAGCGCCATCTCCGCGCGGTACAACCCCCGCAGCGCGGCGATGTCGCGCTCCTGCTCCCCCGTCGGGTGGAACAGCGGGAACACGTGGATCGCCCTGCGCGAGAAGTCGAACGCCACCGGCAGGATCGGGATCCCCGCCTGTCGCGCGATCCAATAGAAGCCGGAGCGCCAGCGCGGCGTGTACTTCCGCGTGCCCTCGGGCGAGAGGACGATGATCACCTTGTCGAGCCGCGCGACGAGCTCGCAGGTCTGCGTCACCACGTCGCTGCGGGCGCTGCGATCCACGGGGAAGCCGCCGAGGAAGCGCATGAGGATGCCGAGCGGGAACCTGAAGAGCGTGTCCTTGCCGAGGAACGTCCCGCGGATGCCGAGCGCGTACATCGCCATGATCCCGACCGGGAAGTCCCAGTTGCTCGTGTGCGGCGCGACGATCAGCACGAACTTGCGGGCCGCGGGGAAGCCCTCGCCGGTGAACTTCCATCCCGTGAGGCGCATGAGGCCGATCATCATCCAGCGCATGAACGCGTTGCCGCGCTGCGCGATGTCGTCGGTCACGACCGGGACGTTCACGACGCCGCCGCGGCGGGCGGCCCGGGGGGCTGTCATCCGGGGGAACGTAGAGGGCCCCTGTCCTCGGTCAAGGGTCGCGATAGCTTGCAGTCACCCTCCTTCGCCGAGTCCATCTCGTGTCCCAGTCGACCCCGCGCGCGGCCGCCGCATTGCGCGCGTCCCCGGCGCCGCGCGCGCCCCGTGCGTCCCGCGCCGCTCGCGCGATCCCGCGCACCGCACTCGCCGCGTTCGCGTCGCTCGTCGCCGTCGCGGCGCCCCTCGCGGCGCAGCGTGCGACCACCGCGGCCGATGCCGGCCGGCTCATCGGCATCCTCGCGCACGACTCGCTCGAGGGGCGCATGACCGGCACCGCGGGGGCCCGGCGCGCCGCGCGCTGGCTCGCGGCGGAGTTCGCGGCGCTCGGCCTCGAGCCGGCCGGCGACGACGGCTACCTGCAGCGGGTGCCGCTCCTGCTGTCGCCGCCGGGTCCGCCCGCGCAGGCCGGGGGGCCGCCGCGCCCGCCGCGTCCGGTGCTCGCCGCGAGCTTCGCGGCGCGCGACACGGTGCCCGCCGCGCGCCACCTCGAGGCCGCGAACGTCGTCGGGCTGCTCCGCGGGCGCGACCCGGCGCTCCGCGACGAGGTGATCATCGTGGGCTCGCACTACGACCACGTCGGCGTGAACGGCGCGCGCGCCGTGGACGGCGACTCGATCTTCAATGGCGCCGATGACGACGCCTCCGGCACGATCGCCATGCTCGAGATCGCGCGGCAGCTCGTGGAGGCGGGCGCGCCCAGGCGTACGGTGCTCTTCGTGGCGTTCGTCGGCGAGGAGAACGGGATGACCGGGACGCGCTGGTTCATCCAGCATCCGCCGCGCCCGCTCGCGCAGGTGGTGGCCGACCTGCAGGTGGAGATGATCGGCCGGCCCGACTCGCTGGCCGGCGGTCCGGGCAAGGCGTGGCTCACCGGGTTCGAGCGCTCGACCATGGGCGAGGCGCTCGCCGCGGCGGGGATCGCGATCATCGCCGACCCGCGGCCGCAGATGAGCTTCTTCACGCGCTCGGACAACTATCCCTTCGCGCTCGAGGGGATCCCGGCGCACACGATCTCGTCGTTCGGCGGGCACGCCGACTACCACGGCGTCAACGACGAGGCGGACCGGATCGACTACGACCACATCGCCGCGGTGATCAACGCCACCGCCAAGGCCGTGCGCCTGCTCGGCGATGGACCGCGGCCCGAGTGGAAGCCCGGGGGCAAGCCCGAGCGGCGGGCGCCATAACGGCGTCCGCCCGCGCGGCGGTCAGCCGGCGGCCGTCCCCCGCCACTCGGCGTCGAGCCGCCCGAGCACCCGCCAGCTCACGAGCCCGAGCCCCACGAGGAGCGCCCCCACCACGGCGAAGATCGCCCACCAGAGCGGCGCGCCGTCGGGGGCGCGCAGCCACTCGACGAGCAGCCCGCCGGCCACCGGCCCGAACAGGAAGCCGAAGCTACCCGCGACCTGGAAGACGCCGAACAGCCGCTCGCCGGCGCCGCGGCGCGCGAACTCGCTCACCAGCATCAGGCTCGGCGAGAACATCCCCGCGCTCAGCACGCCGCTCACCACCATCGCCACGGGGAGCCACGAGAACGGCACCAGGCCGTAGCTCGCGTAGACGAGCCCGAAGAGGATGTTCGCGGTGACGATCGGCCCGTACCACCCCACGCGGTCGGCGAGCCGGCCCGCGGGCCAGCTGAGGGCCGCGAAGGGCAGCAGGAAGAGCGACATCAGCATCCCGCGCGTCGCCGCGCTCACCCCGTGCACCTCGGTGAGGAAGAGCGTGAAGCTCGACACGAACACGCCGATGAGGAACC
>CAZPJF010000120.1:0-9455 GCA_964586095.1 uncultured Gemmatimonas sp.
CTCGGCCAGTTCATCCTGATGGACTTCCTCAAGCGGAAGACCCGGCGCGTCTCGTAGCGCCGTGCCCGGCCGTTCAGGGCCGGGGTGCGCTCCCCGACTCGTGCGGCGGCTGCCAGGCGTCGCCGTAGAGCTCCGGCCCGCAGTGGGTGCAGATGCTGTGGCTGAAGCTCGCCTCGCTCCGGTCGCCGATGTAGGTCTCCACCGCCTCCCAGAAGCCCTGGTCGTCGCGGATGCGCTTGCAGCGCGCGCAGATCGGGATGAGGCCCTTGAGCGTGCGCACCTCGGAGAGCGCCGCGCGGAGGTCCGCGTTGGTGCGCTCGAGCTCGGCGTTCGCCCGCGTGAGCGCCTGCCCGCGCTCACGCCCGCGGCGGTTGGCGCGCACGAGCTGCACGAGGAGCACCGCGCCGAGCGCCAGCGCGCCGCCGCCGAGGAGCCCCACGAGCCGCTGCCGCGCGATGAGCGCCGCCTGCCGCGTCCGCTCCGCCTGCAGCGCCTGCGTCTCGGCGCGCGTCTCCATCATCGCGATCCGCTGCGCGGAGGCCTGGTCGAAGACCGTGTCGCTGAGGGCCTGGTAGGCACGCAGGTAAGCGAGCGCGGCGCGCGTGTCGCCGGCGAGCTCCTCGAGCTCCGTGAGCTGGCGGAGCGCAACGAGCACGATCGCCCGCTGCTCGATGCGGCGCGCGATGGCGAGCGCCTGCCGCGCCGACTCGAGCGCCGCCGGCCGGTCGCCGAGCGCGCGGTACGCCTCGGCGAGGTAGAGGTTGGCACGCGCCTCGCCGCGCGACCGGTCGCGCTCGCGCGAGATCCGCAGCATCTCCTGCAGCCGCGGGATCGCCGCGCGCGGGTTCCCCTGCCGGATGTCGATCAGCGCGATCGCGGGGGTGTTCAGCGCCCATCCGCTCGCCGAATCATCGGGGGTGATCCGCGGATCGCCCGAGTCGTAGATCGCCATCGACCGCTCGAGGTGCGCCCGCGCCTCGGCGTAGCGCCCGAGCTCCGTCTCCAGCTCGCCGAGGCAGGTGAGGGCATAGCCGAGCGCGAACGGGTGCCCGGTCGCCTCGGCCACGTCGAGCGCCTCCTCGAGCACCGGCAGGGCGCGCTCATACCGCCGCATGTCGCGGTAGCTCAGGCCGATGTTCGTGAGCACGCGCGCCACGCCCACCTGGTCGCCGATCGCGCGGCGGAAGGCGAGCGACTCGAGGTAGGCCTCGAGCGCCACCTCGTACTGGCCCATCTGGTAGTGCGCCGTGCCGAAGCTGTTCAGCGAACGGCCGAGGCCGGCCGAGTCGGCGTGCCGGCGCCGCAGCTCGACCACCTGCGCGAGGATCGTCGCCGCGCTGTCGTAGCGGCCCGACGAGAGGAGCGCGAGGCCGCGCTCCGTGCCCTCGGCCGCCGCGATCGAGTCGCGGACGCGGTCATCGCGGCGCAGGGCACCGGGTCGCGCGCCCTGCGCGGCGGAGTGGGACGCGGTGAACGCGAGCAGGACCAGAAGCGTCGGGATTCGCACCCGTGATATCTGGCTATTCCCCGACGCGATTTCCAGTTCCGGGGCGAAAGTGATGGTCCGCGCCGGTCACCCCGCCGCCCCAGCCGCCCCGGCCACGCGCGCCCCCCGTGCTCGCCGTGCTCCCAGTGCCCGCTCAGGCGAGCGCGACCTCCGTCTTCGCCTCCGGGGCCGTCCGCGTCAGCGGCGCCACATCCGCCTCCATGGGCGGCAGCAGCTCGTAGAGCACCGGCGTGACGAGGCGCGAGAGGAGCGTGGAGCTCACGAGCCCGCCGATGATCACCACCGCCAGCGGCGAGTAGAGCGAGCTCCCCTGCACCGCGAGCGGCAGGAGCCCGCCGATCGCGGTGGCCGAGGTCAGGACGATGGGCACGAAGCGGATCCGCCCCGCCCTCTCGATCGCCTCGCGGAGCGCCATCCCGCCCGCGCGCAGCTGGTTGGTGAAGTCGACGAGCAGGATCGAGTTCTTGATCTCGATGCCGATGAGCGCGACGAAGCCGATCACCGCCGTGAAGCTCAGCGTGTAGCCGGTGAGCCAGAGCGCCACGAGCCCGCCGATGACGCCGAGCGGGATGACGCTGCTCACGATGAGCATGCCGCGGAAGGTCTTGAACTCGAGCACGAGGATCGCGAGGATGCCGAAGGTCGCGATGAGGATCGCGGTCCCCAGCCCGCCGAAGCTCTCCTGGCGGCTGGCGATCTCGCCGGCGGCCTCGATGCGGTAGCCCGCCGGGAGCGGGAAGGTGTCGAGCGCGGCGAGGATGCCGCGGGTCACGCGGTCGGTGTTGTACCCGGTCCGGACCTGCGACTCGATGGTCACCGCGCGCTGGCCGTCGTAGTGCTGGATGAGCGGGGCCGAGCTCTCGAAGGTGAACGACGCGAGCTGGCGGAGCGGGACCTGCGCCCCCGTGACGGCGGCCACGTACAGCTGGTCGAGCGCGTCGGCCCCCTTCCGCGAGGGCCCGGGCAGCCGCACGGTGACGCCGTACTCCTCGCCGTCGGTGTCGCGGAAGCGGCCGGCGGTGATCCCCGCGAGGCCGAACCGCACCGCGCGGTCGATCTCCGCGGTGGGGACGCCGAGGAGGCCGGCCTTGGCCCGGTCGAGCCGGAGCGCGAGGTCGGTGCGGCTCACGCGCAGCGGGTTCACGACGTCGCGGGTGCCCGGCTCGGCGGCGACGAGCGCCTCGACCCGCGCGGCGATGGCGCGCAGCGTGTCGAGGTCCTCGCCGGTGACGCGCAGCTCGATCGGGGCCTCGATCGGCGGCCCGTTCTCGAACTCCTTCACCTCGATCCGCGCGTCGGGATAGGCGTCGAAGCGCGCCCGCAGCTCGTCGAGCATCGCCGGCGTCCGCGTCGCGTCGTACGCGTCGATGAGCACGAACAGCTCGCCGTAGGTCGTCCGCTCGCTCTGCGAGTTGATGTTGTAGTAGATCTTGGGGTTCCCGCGCCCGATGTTCGCGTACGTGGCGCGCGTCTCCGGCCGCGGCATCACCGCGCGCTCCGCGAACGCCACGGCCGAGTCGGTGACGGCGAGCGCGCTCCCGTCGGGCGCGTTGACGGTCACGAGGTACTGCGGCGTGCCGGCCTTGGGGAAGAGCGAGAAGCCGATCGACGGGACCAGGCCGAGCGCCCCTGCGAAGAGCGCCGCCGCCACGACGAGCGTGCGCCTCGGGTGCGCGAGCGCCCGGTGCAGCCACTGGCCGTACGTGAGGTCGATGCCGCGGTGCAGCGCGCGCAGGAACACGTTCCCGTGCTCGTCCCGCTCCTCCCGCAGGAAGACGCTCGCGAGGAACGGGACGATGGTGAGCGAGACGAGGAGCGAGGCGAGGATCGTGAGCACCACCGCCGTCGGCATGGACCGGATGAACTTCCCCGGGGTGCCGGGGAGCAGCATCACCGGGAGGAAGGCGAAGACGAGGGTCGCCGTCGTGCCGAGCACCGCGACGAAGATCTGCTGCGTCGCGGCGATGGCCGCCTCGACGCGCGAGTACCCTTCGCGCAGGAAGCGCGCGATGTTCTCGACCACCACGATCGAATCATCCACCAGGAGACCCAGCGCGATCACGAAGCCGACGATCGAGAGCTGGTTGATGGTGTAGCCGACCGCCTTGAGCAGCGTGAGGCCGATCGCGAGCGAGAGCGGGATGCTCACCATGACGATGCCGGACGCGCGGAGGCCGAGCGGCAGGAGCGTGACGAGCACCAGCAGGATCGCGATGACGAAGTCGGTGCCGAGCCGCGAGATCCGGGCCCGCACGTTCGCCGACTGGTCGAACGGACGCTCGAGCGCGATGCCGCCCGGCAGCTCGGCCTCGAACGCGTCCGCCTCGGCCCAGAGCCGGTCGCGCACCGCCATGATGTTCTGGCGCTCCTGCATGCTCGCCACCACCCAGACCGCCCGGCGGCCGTCGAGCCGCGCGAGCGACGTGACCTCCACGTAGTCCCACGAGACGTCCGCGACGTCGCGGACGCGCACCGTGCCGCCCGCGGCACCCCCGATGACCGTCTCGCGGACCTCCTCGAGCGAGCGGTAGCTCCCGCTCGTCTTCACGTTGAACCGCCGCTTCCCCGCGTCGACGCTCCCGCCGGGGATGTTCACGCTCTCGCCGCCGATCGCCTGCAGGACCTGCGGGAGCGGGAGGCGGAGCTCGGCGAGCTTCCCCGCGTCGAGCGAGACGCGCACCTCGCGGCGCGGGTAGCCCCACACCGCGGCCTCCTTCACGCCGGGGAGGCGCGCCAGCGCGTCGCGCAGCCGGCGCGCCGCCTTGTCGAGCTCGTGGAACGGCGCGGTCTCCGAGACGAGGGCGAACTGCGCGATGTTCACGTCCGCCGCGTTCACGCGGATCGCCTCCAGCCGCACGATCTCCGCCGGGAGCGATGGACGCAGCGCGTTCAGCTCGCGCACCACCTCGTCGTACTTGCGGTCGGCATCCACCGACACGTCGAACTCGGGGAGGATCACCGCGAGCCCGTCCTCGATGCTCGTCTTCACGTCGCGCAGCCCCTCGAGCGCGCGGATCCGGTCCTCGATCGGGTCGACCACGAGCTGCTCGAGGTCGGTCGGGTTCGCCCCCGGGTAGACGACGGTGATCGGGTAGATCGGGATCGGGAAGGTGGGGTCCTCCGCGCGCGGGATCGTGAGCACGGAGAAGAGCCCCATCGCGAGCAGCGCGAGGAACGCGACCAGCGTGAACTGGCGGTTCCGGACCGAGAACTCGGCGATCCTCACGGGGCACGCTCCGGCGCGCGCGGCGCCGCGGTCCCGGATGCCGCGGCCTCCGGCGTCACCGCGACCTGGCTGCCGTCGGCGAGGCGCGTCGCGCCGGCGGTCACCACGCGCACGGTGCCGTCGAGGCCGCCGGCGAGCGCCGCGAGGCCGCCATCGAGGAAGGCCACGCGCACGCGGCGGCGGCGGGCCGTGCGACCGTCCTCGTCGAGGACGAAGATCGACGCGTCGGGACCGTCGACCTCGAGCAGCGCCTCGGCGGGGATCATCGGCAACGGCTCGGCGGCGCGCGGCGTGATCCGCGCCTCGCCGATGAGCCCCGCGATGAACCGGCGGCCCTTCGCCTCCACCGAGAACTCCACCTCGTAGGTCCCCGTCATCGGCGTGGCCGCGACGCCCACGCGCTCCACCACCGCATCGAACCGGTCACCCGGGAAGGCGTCGAACGACACCGCGGCCCGCTCCCCTTCGCGCAGGCGCACCGCATCGCGGTCGGCCGCGGGCGCGCGCAGCACGAAGCCCCGCCGCGCCGTGCGGAGCACGAGCACCGGCGTGCCCGGACCGACCAGCTGACCCGCCTCCAGCTGGCGCCGGAGCACCACGCCGTCGGCGGGCGCGCGGATCACCGCGTACTGGCGGTTGAACTCCGCCGCCGTCGCCTGCGCCTCGGCGACGTCGCGCTGGGTGCGCGCGTCCTCGAGCTGCGCGAGCGTCACCACGCTGTCGGCGAAGAGCGTCTCGGCGCGCGCGAGGTCGCGGCGTGCCTTGGCGAGCCCCTCGCGGGCGGCGGCCACCTGGGCGTCGATCTCGGCCAGCGAGAGCTCGGCGAGGAGGTCGCCGGCGCGCACCGCCTGCCCCGCCTCCACCGCGACGCGCGTCACCACGCCGCCGATCTTGAAGCCGAGCGGGACCTCCTCCTTGGCGCCGAGCGTGCCGGTGAGCACGATGGGCGGCATCGCGCGCCGGAACTCGGGGCGCGCGACGCGCACCGGGATCGCGGACGAGGCCGTGCGGTCCGGCGCGGCGTCGGCACCGTCGCAGCCGGCGAGCAGCAGCGGGGCGAGCGCGACCAGCAGCGCCGACCGCCGCAGCGCGCGTCGAGCCGGGAGCGGGGCCGGGTGCGTCGCGGCGGGAGGCATGCGACGCGGCGCCGCAGGCGGGAGGACGGTGGCCCGCGCGGCGCGGCGCGCGGCGGGAGGCGGGAACGGCGGGAGCAGGCGCGTCACGGGGTGGCCCTCGGGTAGAGCGCGGCCGCGCGGTCGAGCTCGACGCGCCGCAGGTAGTAGTCGTAGGTGGTGAAGACCGCGTTCAGCTCCGCGGCCGTGAGCTGGGTGCGCGCCTGGCTCAGCTCGAGCGGCGAGGCGAGCCCTTCCTCGGCGCGGCGGCGCACGAGGTCGTGCGTCCGCGCGGCGGCCGCGCGCTGGTCCTCGGCCGTCGCGATCGCCTGGCGCGCGACCTCGGCCGACTGCCACGCGAGGCGCACCTGCAGCTCCACACCCCGGCGCGCCTCGTCGCCCTGGAGCGCGAGCCGCCGCGCCTCGAGGCCGGCCTGCTCCGCGCGCGCGGCGTCGCGCCCGCCGTTGAACAGGTTCCAGGTCGCGACGAACGACACCGCGGTGAAGTCGGCATCGCTCGAGAAGCGGTACTCGTTCCCCTGGACGCCATAGTCGACGGCCAGCGCGAGGGTGGGGAGGAAGGCGCCGCGGGCCGCGCTGCGCTGCGCCGAGGCGGCACGCTCCGCGGCACCGATCGCGCGCAGTTCCGCGCGCCGCCCGGTGCCCGCCGCCACGGCCTCCTCGAGCGTCGGCATGGGCCCGAACGCGAGCGAATCGCCCTCGACGAGCACCGGCTCGGTGAGCTCGCGGGCGAGCATCAGGTTGAACGACTGCGCGGAGGCGTCCGCGAGACGGCCCGCCTCCGCCTGGAGCTGGACCGCCTCGGAGAGCTCGGCGCGCGCGCGCGAGAGCGCGTCAGGCGTCACGCGCCCCGCGTCGAGGAGGCGCGAGAGCACCCGCACCTGCTCCTCGACGAGCGCGCGCGTGGCGGCGCGCAGCTCGGCGAGCCGGCGGGCCTTGGCGTGCTGGAGGTAGGCGCTGCGCACCTCCGCGGCGACCGCGTGCACCGCGGCCGCGAGCGTGGCGTCCTGCGCGTCGCGCGCCGCGCTCGCCGCCCGGTAGCCGAACAGGATCTCCGGCTGGAAGAGCGGCTGCGCCACGCGCACCGTCGTCTCCTGGCGCAGCGGGAGGCGCACGTTGACGTCGGTGGGGAACTGGTTCGTCCCCGTGAGCTGGTTCAGCGTGGCGAAGACGGGATTGATGAACGCGCCGAAGTCCACGCCGCTCCCGCTGAAGTTGGTGTGGCGCGCGTTGAGCGTCGCCGACGGCAGGAAGTTGCCGCGCGCCTCACGGACGGCTGCGGCCGCGCGATCCGCGGCGACGGCCTGCTGCCGCAGGGCGAGATTCTGCCGGAGGCCCTGGTCGACATAGGCATCGAGCGTGCGCGACTGCGCAGCGAGGGGAGCGGGCGCGATCGCCAGGGCGATGGCTAGGAGCGTCGGGAGAGTGGGCAGGTCGGGACAGCGTCGCATGGGAGCGCCGATTGGGGTCTCGCCGCACTCCCGATTCATGGAATGCAGGCGGTTCTAGAGGACGTCCTCTAGTACGAAGCCAAGTATTAGAGGGTTTCCACTACTTGTCAATAGTAGAGGGTTCCCTCTATTATTCCGTTACAATGTCCCCGCCGCTTCCGGGCCCCGTCCCAGACTCCATCGAGCCGCGCTCGCCCCGCATGCCGCAGCAGGAGCGCGGGCAACGCCGTGTGGAGCAGATCCTCGACGCCGCGGAGGCGGTCTTCGCGGAAGTCGGCGTGGACGCCGCCTCGATGCAGGCGATCGCCGACCGCGCGGGGTCGAGCGTCGGCTCGCTCTATCACTTCTTCCCGAGCAAGGAAGCCGTGATCGAGGCGCTCGGACGGCGGTACGCCGAGCGGGTGAGCGAGGTGAACCAGGAGGCGATGCCGCTGGAGTTGGCGCACATCGCCGTCGACGAGCTCTTCGAGCGCGTGCTGTCGGCGCAGATGCGCTTCGTCAAGGACACGCCGGCCTTCGGCGCCATCCAGGACGCCATCCACCGGCACTGCCCGGCGGTCAAGGACGCCATGAACAGCGCCCTGGTCGGGCACGTGGAGAAGTTCCTCGCGTTGCGGTACCCGCGCGTGAGCGCCGGGCAGCGCACGGTCTCGGCGCTCGTCTCGGTGTCGGCGGTGCACGCGCTGGTGCACCTCGCCGCGCAGGTCCCGGAGGCGCTCCGCACCGAGATCATCGCCGAGGCCAAGGCGATGCTGGTGCGCCACTACTCGGTGTACGACGCGGCGCGCTGAGGGCCGGCGCACGCCGGGCGCACGCCGGGCGCACGAGGGGCGCACGAGGGGCGCACGAGGGGCGCATGACGGGTGCATGACGGGCGCTGGGCACCGCGCGCGAGGCCCCGCTACATTCCCCGCGTGCTGCCCGACCCGCTCACTGCGATCCTCCTTGGCGCGCTCCTCGGCCTGCGCCACGCCACCGACGCCGACCATGTGGTCGCGGTGACGGCCATCGTCGCGCGCGAGCGGAAGCTGGGGCGCGCCGCGTGGATCGGCGCGCTCTGGGGGGTCGGGCACACGCTCACGTTGCTCGTGGTGGGCGGTGCGATCGTCGCGTTCCGGCTGGTGATCCCGCCGCGCGTGGGGCTCGGGCTCGAGTTCGCGGTGGCGCTCATGCTCATCCTGCTCGGCTACGCGAACCTCCGCGCACGCGACGCGGCGCCGCCCGAGCGGGCCGGGGCGCGGCCCCTGCTCGTGGGGCTGGTGCACGGCCTCGCGGGCTCGGCCGCGGTGGCGCTGCTCGTGCTCGCGACGATCCGCGGGACGCTGCCGGCGCTGGCGTATCTCCTCGTGTTCGGCATCGGCACCATCGCCGGCATGGTCGCGGTGACGGTGCTGCTGGCGGCGCCGGCACTCTATGCCGGCACGCGCGTCACGCGGCTCCAGGGCGGGATCCGCCTCGCGGCGGGTGCGCTCAGCATCGCGTTCGGCCTCCTCCTCGCGCGCGAGCTCATCGTGGAAGGCGGGCTCTTCTCGGCGACGCCGACGTGGGACCCGCATTGAGTGCGCGCGCCTGCGGCGACGCGGGGTCCGGCAGGCGCGCACCGATCGCGGCCGCACCGATCGCGGGCATGATGCCGACGCGCCACGCGCGCTGAGCGGGCGACCGGTCTCGTGGCACGAGGTCGCCGCAGGGCGCCACGCCTCGACGGCGCCGAGCTCGCAGCGTTCGGTCGCCGCCTCCGCGCCTGGTACCGGCGCCACGCGCGCGACCTCCCGTGGCGCCGCACGCGCGACCCGTACCACATCCTCGTCTCCGAGCTGATGCTCCAGCAGACGCAGGTCGCGCGCGTGCTCGACTTCTGGCATCGGTTCCTCGACCGCTTCCCCACGCTCGAGCATCTCGCGGCGGCGCGCGAGGCGCAGGTGCTCGAGGCCTGGGCCGGGCTCGGCTACTACGCGCGCGCACGGAACCTCCACAAGCTCTCGCGTGCGGTGGTGCGCGAGGGTCCGCGCGCGTGGGGGGATGAGCCGGGCGACAGCGCGGATGACGGGCAGCGCGACGACCAGCGCCACGGACCGCGCGACGGGCATCGCGGCGGGCATCGCGGCGGGCATCGCGACGGGCGGCCTGGCACGGGG
>CAZPJF010000121.1:0-9452 GCA_964586095.1 uncultured Gemmatimonas sp.
CCGAGCGGGCCGCCCGCGGCCAGCACGTTCCGCACGCGCCGCAGGATCATGCGGTCGCCTCGCGCGGCGCGGACGAGGCGAATCCGCCGGTGAAGGTCGCGAGGAACGGCAGGAGGCCCGCGAAGAAGAGCAGGTCGAAGGACCCGAAATACCGGTTGGAGTAGGCCCCGAGCAGCAGCGACAGGTAGGCCGCCAGGAGCGCGAACGGCACGGCCGACCCCTCGGGATGCCGGCGCAGCAGCCACAGGACCATCACCACGTGCGCGGCGACCAGCGCGACGAGCAAGGCCGTGCCCACGATGCCGAGGTTGAACAGCAGCTGGTGATAGGTGAGCTCGTAGCCCGTCCACGGCCGTTCGTAGTTGCGCAGGTACTGCGCCGTGGAGCCGAACCCCGCGCCCAGGAGCGGCCGCTCGGCGAACGCCTCGACGAGGTACCGCCGCTGGATGGTGCGCTCGTCCTGCGCGGAGAAGGCCGACGTGAGGTAGCGGATCGCGCCGGACTCCTGGAGCCGCGGGGGGAGCACCCGCGCGACCGGGACGAGCGCGATGCCGACCGCGACGGCGGCCGCGTAGGTGACGAGCCCGCGACGCCCCCACCGGGCGAAGCGCGCCATCGAGCCCGTGAGGAGGCCGAGGAGGAGGATGCCCAGCGGCATCAGCGCCACCGCGAGCCAGAGCGCGCGCCGCCCCGAGAGCAGCACCAGCGTCACCGAGAGCAGCAGCGAGAGCCGCGCCAGCCACCGCCGGTGCGGGACACGGTCGTCGCGCAGTTCCATGGCGAGCAGGTACGGCACGATCAGGAACATCGTGCCGATGTTCTGGCTGGTGATCTGGACGTAGCCGTCGTGGGCCTCGATGAACTGGTCGAGCTCGGTGCGCATCGCGTCGCTCACGAGCCCCCAGCCGAGGAACCGGTCGGCGAGGCCCACCAGGTTGAGCAGCGAGATCGCGATCCCCGACCAGATCATGGCCCAGTGCCACACCTCCAGCGAGCGTTCGGCGCGCAGGAGCGTGAAGAGGAGCAGGAAGGCCACGCTCCACACGCCGTAGAGGCGGATGGCGTCGGTGGCGCCCGTGACGTGGTTGGCGCCGTAGTGCAGCCCGACCAGCGCCCACACCACGCCCAGCACCGCGGTCGCGGCGTAGAAGCGCACGAGCCGCGGATGGACCTCCACGCGATGCCCGCGCAGCACCGCCCAGGCGGCCGTGCCGAGGAAGAGCGCGAGGAACGCGACCTTCACGGGCAGGTAGGCCTGGACGAGCGTCGCCATCGCGACGATCAGGGCGATCGCGGCCAGTCTCATGTGGGGGCGAGCTCCCGCCGCGCCGCCGGGACCAGCACGATGGCGCAGTGCAGCAGCAGGTAGGCCTCGGAGAGCACCAGCAGCCACGCGAACGCCGAGGGCGTCGCGCGCCCCGCGGCGACGAGCGCACCGGCGACCGCGAGGTGCAGCACCGCGCCGATCGTCACCGAGCGGTTCGCGACGTCGAGCCGCCCCACCGCCGCCGCCAGCGGGTAGCCCGTCATGAGCACCAGCACGTGCACCACGATCGCCACGAAGAACACGTCCAGCACCGGCAACGCCGCACGCCACTCCTCGCCGAGCAGCGGCGGGATCACCGTCGGCCCGAGCAGGTGCCCCGCCGTGCTCCCCACCGCCGCCACCGCCAGGCATCCCAGCGTCACCTTGAACAGCAGGACCACGTCCCGCGTGCGCGCCATGTGCGGATAGAGCGCATGCACGACCGGCGCGAAGGCGCTGTGCATCGCGCGGTAGAGCTGCTCCGCCAGGGCGTACAGCGCCACCAGCGACGGAGCCGCCACGAGGCCCAGCACCAACACCCCGGCGTTCGTCTGCGCCGTCTGCGCGAGCCGCGACACGAAGAACCCGGACGTCATCCGCAGCGCCTCCCGCAGGTCCTCCCGGCGCGGCCGCCGCACCCGGTGCCCCACGCGCGGGATGAGCGCCAGTCCCACGGCCGCCGCCAGCCCCTGCGCGATGCCATCCGCCACCGGCACCCAGAGGTAGTCGGCCTCCGTCCGCACCAGCAGCGCGACCAGCGCGACGAACGACAGCTTGGCCAGCACCACGAACACCGTCACGAAGCGCATGCGCTCGATGCCCTGGAAGAACCAGACCGGCTGCAGGGCGTGCCCCGCGAGCGGCAGCAGCGCGAGCACGAAGATCGGCGCGTGCGCGGCGTACTTGGTCGTGCCGACCGCGTACGCGACCAGCGGCACCGCCCCCAGCGCCAGGGCCGCCGCCTTCAGCACCAGCACCGCGCCGGTGAAGCGCGCGAGCCGCGCCTCGTCCTCGCGATGCGCCGCGATCCACTGGGTCGCCGACATCGCGAATCCCAGGTCGAGCACCACAGAGAGCACCTGCGTGATCCCCACCGCGAACGCCACCACGCCATAGGTCTCGACGCCGAGCACCCGTGTCAGGTACACCAGCACCAGGAACGACGAGGCGTAGTTGGCGACCTGCACCAGCCCGAGTGCCCCGGCGTTGCGGGCCACCCGGTGGCGTGCGAGCCGGCGGAGCGCGGCGATCGGCATCTGACTCGGGGGACGCGGGCTCAGCCGCGCCGCCGCGCCGCCACCGACTGCCATTCGCGGCGGAACAGCGCCAGGGCGGGATCCTCGCTCCCTTCGCGCAGGCGCGCCCACGCGTCGCGCGTGAGCACCACGAGCAGGCCGACGAGGAACCCGGCCGCCGTCGTGATCGCGAGGATGAACGCCCGCAGGCCGGGATCGGGGCGCGCCGGGAGCGCCGGCCGCTCGAAGACCGTGAGCACCGGCGTGTCGCGCACCTCGCGGATGCGGTTCTCCTCGAACTGCTGCGCCAGCGTCGTCACCACCTGCTGCTGCAGCTGCACCTCGCGATCGAGCCGGTCGCGCTCGAACCGCAGCGTCGGCGAGCCCTCGATCTGCCGGTTCACCTTGAGGAAGCGCTCGAGCGCGTCCTCCGCGCGGCGCAGCGCCGCGCGGGCCTCCACCAGCCGCTCCTCCGTGAAGCGCCGCTCCTCGCGCGCCTGGCTCTGCCGCGTCACGAGGTTGAAGTGGTTGAGCCGCTCCAGCAGCCGCTCGGCGATCGCGAGCGACGCCTCGGGCGACGTGGTCCGGACCCGCGCCGTCACCATCCCGGTCGTGCGCAGGGCCACGGTCGTGGAGACGACCTCGCGCCGGAGCTCCCGGATGGTGTTCTCCACGAGGAGCGCCGGCGTCTTCCCCGCGACGCGCAGGAATCCGGACACCGGCATCCGTGCGCCCGCCGGGCCCACGGGCACGGTGTCCGTGGCCACGGGGCCCAGCACCTCGCGCGAGGTGAGCAGGTCGGCGTAGAGCTGCGGCGGCGGCGCGCTGCCGCCGAGGTTGGCGAGGTTGATCCCGAACTGCCCCGCGAGCCCGGCAAGCCCGGCGCGCGCCGCGTCCTGGCCGGCCTGCGGCAGGAACGAGAAGCTCGCCGTGTAGGCGCGAGGCCGCAGCAGCGCGATCGCGAGGCCCACCACCAGCCCGCCCGCGGTGAAGAGGAGCAGCGTGCGACGCGCGCGCAGCAGCGCCGTGGCGAACCACCACGGGGAGACCGATCCGGCGGCGGGCGGCGGCGGCGCGGGGGGGCGAGTCGGGTCAGTCGTCATTTCGGCGGGGTTCGGCCTCGGCCTGCAACCGCGCGATCTCCTCGCGCAGCGACTCGTACTCCCGGACCTTGCGCGCCAGGAAATGGAGCGTGAGCTCCGTCTTGCGACGCATGCCCCGGGGGGTGAGCACGTACAGGTAGGCGAGCTTGTTGCGGCTGTTGCGGTAGTTCCGCGCCTTGACGAGGCCCTTGGCGATCAGGGCGCGCAGGAGGTAGTTGGCCTTCCCCAGGCTCATGCCGAGGCGCGCGGCGAGCTCGCGCTGGCTCAGTTCGGCGCTGCCGCCGATGAGGCGGAGCAGCTCGAACTGGGCCGCGTCCACGTCGGCCGGTGCCGGGCGCGCGACGGCGGGGGAATCGGGTGCGTTCAAGCCGTGAACGATGCCCCGCGGTCCGGCGAGCGTCAAGGCAAGGCGCCCGCCGCCGCCGCGCTCAGCCGCGACCTCGCCTCACCGCGCGGCGTGCCGCCGCACCCCCACCTGCAGGTGCCAGTTCCGCTCGTCGTTCCGCTCCACGTACCACTGGTTGAGCAGCGTGCTCCGCACCACCCCCGCCGACACGTCCCACGGCCCCCGGAACCACACCCCCTCCGCGTAGAACGACGGCTCCACCTCGTGCGTGTGGTGGCTCCGCGGATCGACGTAGAACCGATCGTTGTCGTAGACGGTCCGCAGGAACCCCGCTCCGACCCGGCCCCACGGGGCGAACCGGTCCACCCCGAGCATGAGCTGTGACGCCCCCGGGCCGATCCCCGCGCCAAGCAGCTGGCCGCGCTGCGTATACCCCTGCCGCACGATGTGATGCACGTAGAAGGCGCTCGGCGGCGCCCGGAGGAACGACGGCCGGCCCACCCCGAGCAGCGTCAGCTCCGCGCCCAGCCGCCAGCGCACCGCCTCCGGCGCCGCGCGCGCGACGGAGTCGCGGCCCGTGACGAAGGTCTTCTGGAAGCCGAGCAGCCAGGCACTCGCGTGCTCCGGCTCCACCAGCACGTCGCGCAGGTCGCGGCCGTGGTCGCCTCGCCCCCACTCGCCGTACAACTCGAGCCCGCTCGCCGGCAGCACCCAGCGGGCGAACAGCGTCGCCATCTGATCCGACGCGTCGTCGCCCGTGGGGTTCCCCGGTGTCACGAGGTCGCGCTTCTCGAGCGGCAGGAACACCGCGCCAAGGTCCCGCGCGGACGGACCTCCCGCCCGCCAGTCGAGCACGAACACGCGCGACGCCCCGAACTCCACGCCGGGCGCGGCGCGCGGCCGCAGCACCACCATCGCGCCCGTGTGCAACCGCAGGTCGTTGGAGTCGACGGCGTCGAACCAGCGCGATTCCGTCAGCCGGCCCCAGCTCCAGCGTCCCGCGACGTCGATCCAGGGCAGGCGGATCGGGCGGGCCGCGGCGAGATACACGTGCCCGAAGCCGGGGGCCGTGTTCGTCATCGCGATGGCGTTGCGCCGCCCGGGGCCCCACCACTGGGTCTCGTGCGACAGTCCCACGGCCACCGGCCCGATCGCCGCCCGCACGAACGACTCGCCGAGGTCGACGCGCTGCACCGGGTCCGGCCCGAAGCGCTGCGGCCAGTCGATGCTCGTGAAGCTCGTCGTCGGGTAGGTCCAGGGACTCAAGCCCGGCGGAACCGGCAGCGGCGACAGCGGGAACTCGGCATTCGCGGCCCAGACGGCCGCCGGCCGAAGCGCCGCCGACACGCGCCCCCAGCGGAGCGCCACCCCGCCCTGCGCGAACAGGTTGGCGCCGCGCCCCTGCCATCGTGGGCCGTCATTCACGCCCCAGGGACGCGCCGAGTTGAAGCCGGCACCCACGTCCACCGGGAGCAGTCGCAGCACGGGGCCGGTCGCCGCGGGCCACGCGGGATACCGTCGTGCCAGCGCCGGCGCCCACGCGTGCGCGCCCTCCGCCAGTCGCGACGCGTCGACCGGCGACGAGGGCCGCATGGGAGCGGCACCGAGCGGCAGCACGCCGGCGGCCTGCAGCAGCCGCGCATAGTCGTCGAGCGGATCCCCGACGGGGATCGCCTGCGCGGCCAGGCCCGTCGCGGCGGGGACGAGGAGCGCCAGGGCGCACGCGAGGACGGCGGGGTTCGCCCGAAGGCCGGGAATCCCCCGTCGCGGCCGCTCGCGCCTCGAGATTAACGGCATGAAGTTCGCGGCGTAGGCGAGCGGAGGCGGGGGACGCATGGCCGTAGTCTACGGGTACCCCCCGCGCGCGCAAGCTGACCCGCGCGTGCCCTGTAACTCTTGACCCCACACGCATCTAGGACACAATTAGCACCGTGGCCACCGCGCCCATCACCCCACCGACGTCCGATTCAGGCCCGCGCACGTCCGGCCCCTTCAGAATCGAGCCTTCGCGCCACTCGCGGCTCCTCCTGCAGAGCGAGGGTCCTGAGACCACGCGGCGTCACCTGGTCCGCGCGTCCACGCGCGTGCTGTCGCTCGTCGCGTTCGATGCCACGGTGTACATGGCCCTGCGCGGGGCCATCCGGCTCGTGCGCGACGACGCCGTCCTCGGCACACAGCTCGCGCATGATGTCGCCGCGGTCTTCCCCGTGGGCTCCCTCAAGGGGATACAGCTCGTCGTCGGCCTCACCGTCGGACTCTTCGCATTCGGGGCCTACGGACGCGGCGACAGCCGGCGCGACCCGGCGCGCATCGCGCGCGGCGTGATCCTCGGCGTGGGGCTCTCGCTCTGGTCGAGCCTCTGGGAGCAGCCCCCGCTCCTCGTCCTCGGTCAGGCGGCGATCGCCTCCGCCATCATGTGGTCCGGACTCACCCTCGGCCGCATCGTCTTCGAGGGCGCGATCCGCTCCGTGTTCAAGACCTCGCCCGAGACGGACCCGGTGGTCTTCGTCGGAGACCCCCACGACATCGACTCGGCGTGGGTGCGCCACGTGCTCCTCGGGCCCAAGTCGGATCGGCCCTCGGCGTGGGTCGACCTCCCCTCGCCGCAGTCCGGGGCGCTCGAGCCCGTCGAGGTCGTGATCGAGCGCATCCATCAGGCGCTCAAGCAGGCGCGCGCCCACAGCATCGTCCTCTGCGGCGACCTCCCCCGCTCCCACTTCGAGGCCATCGTCGAGACCGCCTCCTCGGCGGGCATCCGCGTCCTCACCGTCGCCCGCGTGTCGGGCGTCGTGCAGCGCCGCACCGGCTTCGTCTGGTACAACGGCACGCCGTTCATCGAGCTCACGGTGCCGGGCCTGCTGGGCTGGCAGCAGCTCCTCAAGCGGCTCCTCGACTTCGCCTTCGCGCTGGTCGGGCTCGTCCTGCTCGCGCCGCTCTTCGCCGTCATCGCCGTCGCCATCAAGCTCGACTCGCCGGGCCCGGTGTTCTTCCGGCAGGAGCGCGTGGGGTACGCCGGTCGCGTGTTCCGCGTCTGGAAGTTCCGGACCATGCGCGCCGACGCCGATCAGGCGAAGTCGACCGTCGCGCACCTGAACGCCAGCGGCGACAAGCGGCTGTTCAAGATCCCCAACGACCCGCGCGTCACCCGGCTCGGCCGGTTCCTGCGGCGCTACAGCCTCGACGAGTTCCCGCAGTTCCTCAACGTGCTCGCCGGGGAGATGTCGATGGTCGGTCCGCGGCCGTTCTTCCCCAACGACCTGCGCGGCTACCTCGACCACCACTTCGCGCGACTCGGGGCGAAGCCCGGCATCACCGGGCTCTGGCAGGTGAAGGGGCGGAGCGACGTGACCGATTTCGAGGAGGTCGTGCGCCTCGACCGCGAGTACCTCGACCGCTGGTCGCTGGGGCTCGACCTCTGGATCGTGCTGCAGACGATCCCCGCCGTCCTCCGCGGGCGGGGCGCGTACTGAGCGCGGGACGCCGGCGCGCACGGGCCGCGCGCGCGGCGTGGCGACGCCCCGTCGCCGCACCTAACTTCACCGGATGCCTCTCCGACCGACGCGCGTCCGCCTGATCGCGGCCGCCCTCTTCGCGTGCGCCGCCACGGCGCTCGGCGCGCAGCAGCCGACGCAGGCGCAGATCGAGCGTGCACTCGCCACCAACCCGGCCGCCGCGGCGACCATCCGCGACCGGATCCGCACGAGCGGCCTGACGCCCGAGCAGGTCCGGGCGCGGCTGCGCGCGGCCGGCTACTCCGAGGCGCTCCTCGACCGCTATCTCGGCGCGGCCGCCGACACCAGCGGCGCGGCGCCGAGCGACACGGTCTACTCGGCCGTGACCGCGCTGGGGCTGGTGGACCGGCAGGAGGCCGCCGCGCTGCAGCGCGGGGTGCCCGCCGTGATCCCGGTCGAGGCGCCCCCGCCCACGGCGCCCAAGACCCGCTCGCCGATCTTCGGCCTCAGCGTCTTCCGCGAGCAGACCTCGCAGTTCCAGCCCGACCTCGCCGGACCGGTGGACCCCGCGTACCGGGTGGGGCCGCGCGACGTACTCGCGCTCATCATCACGGGCGGCGTGGAGGCGAGCTACTCGCTCGAGGTCACGCGCGAGGGTTTCGTGGTGGTGCCGCAGGTGGGCCAGGTGTTCGTGGCGAACCTCACGCTGGACCAGGTGAACGACGTGATGTTCCGCCGGCTGCGCAGCGTGTATTCGGGCATCGGGCGGGGCGCCGACGCCTCGACGCGCTTCTACGTGACCGTGGTGAAGCTGCGCACCAACCAGGTGTTCGTCGTGGGCGAGGCGTCGGCGCCGGCGAGCTACCAGGTGTCGAGCGTGGGGACCATGCTCACCGCGCTCTACGGTGCGGGTGGCCCGAGCGACATCGGTTCGCTGCGCGCGATCGAGCTGCGCCGGGGCGGCCGCGTGGCCGGCACGCTCGACGTGTACGACTACCTGATCCGCGGCGACGCGAGCGGCGACGCCCGGCTCGAGACGGGCGACGTGGTGTTCATCCCCATGCACGGCCCGCACGTGGCGATCGCCGGCGAGGTGAAGCGGCCCGCGACCTACGAGTTGAAGCCGGGCGAGACGCTGCGCGACCTGGTCATGATGGCCGGTGGCTTCACGGCCATCGCCGCCCGGCGCCGCGTGCTGGTGACGCGCGTGCTGCCGCCGGCCGACCGCGCGGCGGCCGGGGGCCGCGACCGCACGGTGCTCGACATCACCTCGGACGACCTGGTGAGCGGCGCCGGCCCGGCCTTCCCGCTCGTGGACGGCGACAGCGTGCGGGTGTTCCCCATCGCCGAGCGGCAGCGGAACGCCCTCTCGGTGGAGGGCGCGGTGTGGAACCCCGGCCCGCAGGGGTTCGCGCCCGGGATGCGGCTCTCGGCGGCGCTGCGGCGGGCCGGCGGTGTCCGCCCCGAGGTGAAGGACGTGATCATCAAGCGGCTGCAGAGCGACCAGACGCTCACGACGCTGCGGGCGGCGTTCACGGACACGCTGGGCGGGCTGGCGGACGACCCGTTGCTGCAGGAGGACGACAGCATCCGGGTGTACGCGACGACGGACTTCCGACCGGACCGGTACGTGGCGATCAACGGCGCGGTACAGCGCGACGGCCGGTACCCGTGGCGCGAGGGGCTCACGCTGCGCGACCTGGTGCACGAGGCGGGCGGCCTCGAGGACGGGGCGTACCTGGTGCACGCGGAGGTGGCGCGTCTGCCGGAGACGCGGCAGGCGGGATTGCTGGCGCGGACGGTGACGGTCCCGCTCGACTCGACCTACCTGCTGGAGCGCGGGCTGGACGGGAAGTACCTGGGTCCGCCGGGGATCCCCGCCCCGACCGCGACGGCGCCGGACTTCGTGCTCAGCCCGTACGACAACGTGCTGATCCTGCGGCAGCCGGAGTGGCTGCTGGAGCGGCGGGTGACGATCCTGGGCGAGGTGCAGTTCCCGGGGACGTATGC
>CAZPJF010000122.1:0-9418 GCA_964586095.1 uncultured Gemmatimonas sp.
AGGCCCCTGCCCCCGCGGCCGCTCCAGCCGCGCCGGCGGCCGCGCCCGCTCCCGCCCCCGCACCCATCCTCGTCGCGGGGGCGACCTCGAAGCCCAACGCCGATCCGTTCCCCAGCACCTACGTGCCCTTCCCGGGACGCACGACGGTCATCCGGAACGTGCACATCTTCACCGCCGCCGGTCCGCTCATCCGGAACGGCGCGCTCCTCCTGCAGGACGGCAAGGTCGCGGCGGTGGGCCCGCAGGTGAACGCCCCCGCCAACGCGGTCGTGATCGACGGCGGCGGCAAGTACGTGACGCCGGGCCTCATCGACACGCACTCGCACCTGGGCGTCTACCCCGCGCCCGGCACCGCCGCGCACGACGACGGGAACGAGGCCACCTCGCCGGTGACGGCGCATGTGTGGGCCGAGCACTCGGTCTGGCCACAGGACCCGCAGTTCCCGCGGAACCTCGCCGGCGGCACCACCACCATCCAGGTGCTCCCCGGCTCGGCGAACCTCATCGGCGGGCGCAGCGTCACGCTCAAGGTGGTCCCGTCCCGTTCCGTGCAGGGGATGAAGTTCCCCGGCGCGCCGTACGGCCTGAAGATGGCGTGCGGCGAGAACCCCAAGCGCGTCTACGCCGGGCGCGGCCCCGCGACCCGCATGGCCAACGTGGCCGGCTACCGGGCGGCCTGGATCGGCGCGGACGCGTACCGGCGGCGCTGGGACAAGTGGCTCGAGAAGCCCGAGGGGGATCCCCCGGCGCGCGACCTCAACAACGAGACCCTCGCCGAGGTGCTGCGCGGCAACATCCTCGTCCAGAACCACTGCTACCAGGCGGACGAGATGCTGCAGATGATCGACATCGCGAAGGAGTTCGGCTACAAGGTCCGCTCCTTCCACCACGGCGTGGAGGCGTACAAGGTCGCCGACGTGCTGGCGCGCGAGGGGATCTCGGCCTCCATCTGGTCCGACTGGGGGGGCTTCAAGATGGAAGCGCTCGACGGCATCAAGGCCAACGTGGGCCTCACGCACGTGGCCGGCGCGCGCACCATCGTCCACTCCGACGACGCGTCCTACTCGCAGCGCCTCAACCAGGAGGCGGCCAAGTCGCTCGCCGCCGCCCGGCTCGCCGGCCTGAACATCAGCGAGGAGGACGCGATCCGCTGGATCACGGCCAACGCCGCCTGGGCGCTCGGCATCGACGCGAAGGTGGGCACGCTCGAGGTCGGCAAGAACGCCGACGTGGTGCTCTGGTCCGGGCATCCGTTCAGCGTGTACACGCGCGCCGAGAAGGTGTGGATCGACGGGGCGCTGCTCTACGACCGCCTCGACCCCGCCCAGCGCTGGCGCACCGATTTCGAGCTCGGCTACGTGCCGACCGAGGGAGGGCGCCGCTGATGCGCACGACCCGAACCCGGCACGCGGCCTCGCCGCTGGCGACGGCGGCCCTCCTCGCCGCCGCCTTCATCGTCCCGCCCGGCGCGCCCGCCGGCGCGCAGGTCGTCGCCATCACCGGCGGCACCGTCTTCCCGGTCAACGCGCCCCGCATCGAGAACGGGACGGTCCTCATCCGCGACGGCAAGATCGTCGCCGTGGGGGCGAACGTCGCGATCCCCGCCGACGCCGAGCGCGTCGACGCCCGCGGCAGGTGGATCACCCCGGGCTTCATCAACAGCGCCACCACGCTTGGCCTCTCCGAGGCGGGGAGCCCCGCGTTCTCCGGGGGCTACAACGACGTCAGCGCGCGCGGCGCGAACGGCGTCGCGGCGAGCTTCGAGGCATGGCGCGGGCTGAACCCGTTCAACACGTACATCATCCCCACGCGGCAGGAGGGCGTGACCTCGGTCGTCGTGGCGCCCGGTGGCGGCGGGATGGTCATCGGCCGCGCGGCGCTCATCGACCTGATCGACGCCGCGAGCGCCGGCGAGATGGTGCGGCGCGCCCCGACGGCGATGGTGGCCGACTTCGGGAACCCCGGGAGCGGCAACGCGAACGCACGCGCGGAGTACTGGGCCAAGTGGCGCACGCTGCTCGACGACGTGAAGGCCTACCAGGCGCGGCGGGCGGCCTACGAGGCCGGCAGCACCCGCGAGTTCGCCGCGCCGCGCGCCGAGCTCGAGGCGCTGATCCCGGTCGTGAGCGGGCAGCTGCCGCTGGTGCTCACCGTCGACCGGAGCACCGACATCCTGGCGGCGATCGCGTTCGCGCGGGAGTACTCGCTGAAGCTCTGGATCGGCGGCGGCGCCGAGGCGTGGATGGTCGCCGACCAGCTCGCGGCGGCGCGCGTCCCGGTGTTCACCGGGGCGATGAACAACATCCCGGGCGACTTCAGCTCGCTGGGGCAGCGGCAGGAGAACGCCGCGCTGCTCCGGGCGGCCGGTGTCACGGTCGTGCTCATCGGCAACGGACCGGGCGACCCGGGGTCGTTCAACGTCCGCAACATCCGGCAGGAGGCGGGGAACGCCGTGGCCTACGGCCTCAGCTGGGACGAGGCGCTGCGCGCGATCACCCTCACCCCCGCCGAGGTGCTCGGTGTGGCCGACCAGGTCGGGGCGATCGCGGTCGGGCGCGACGCCAACCTCACGGTGTGGAGCGGCGACCCGTTCGAGTTCTCGTCGGTGGCGGAGCGCGTGTACGTGCGGGGGCGCGCCTTCGACTCCAAGAGCCGGCAGCAGCAGCTCACCGAGCGCTACCTCACGCTGCCGCCGGCGTTCCGGCGACCCTGACGCGCCGAGCGGGATCGGCGCTCCCGGTCCCGCCCGGTGCAGGGCCCCTGCAACGCAACGCGCCCCCCCGCACGAGGCGGGGGGGCGCGTTCCTCACCACGGGTCCGCGCGATTACGACGCGGCAGGGACCGGGTAGACCGACACCTTGAAGCGGCTCTTCGACTTGTGCTCGAACTTCACCACGCCGTCGATGAGCGAGTAGATCGTGTAGTCCGTGCCCATGCCGACGTTGTTGCCGGGATGCCACTTCGTCCCGCACTGGCGGATGATGATGTTCCCCGGGATGACCTTCTCCCCGCCGAACTTCTTCACGCCGCGGTACTGCGGGTTGGAGTCGCGCCCGTTGCGGGAGGAGCCAACGCCCTTCTTGTGTGCCATGGTATCCTCTCTCCCCGGTCAGCCGAGGGTGATGTCGCGGATGCGGACCTCGGTGAACCCCTGCCGATGGCCCTGCTTCTTCGCGTAGTTCTTGCGGCGCTTGAACTTGAAGACGACGATCTTGTCGCCGAGCCCATGCTTCACGATCTCGGCCGTGACCGAGGCGCCCTTGAGGGCCGGCACGCCGACCTTCACGGTATTGCCGTCGGAGCCGAGCAGGACTTCGTTGAACTCGACCGTGGAGCCCGCCTCACCCGGGAGGGTGGGCAGCCGGAGGGTCGTGCCCTTCTCAGCGCGGAACTGCTTGCCGCCGGAGCGGAAGATTGCGTACGACATTGTGAACGGCTCTCAGATGCGGTTTTCGATGCGAGCCGCGTAAGCTAGCCGGGACCGCCGCACGAGTCAAGTGGTTGCCCTAGGGGCGTTTGCGGGTCCGGTAGGCCGCATCGGGCGGGGCGTCGCCGTTGGGCCAATCGAGCTCCTTGCCGGGGAAGTCCGGCCGCGGCCGGCTGTTCACGTACGCAGCCACGTCGAAGGCCTGCTGCGGCGTGAGCGTCCCGGGACGGTCGTACGGCATCGCCGCCCGGATGAACGCCGCCCCGAGGCTCAGCCGCGCGATCCCGGCCCCGATGTTGTAGCTCCTCGGGCCCCAGAGCGGTGTCGCGCGCGGCAGGCCCTCGCCGGTCGACGGCCCCCCCTCGCCCCGCGCGCCATGACAACGGGCGCACTCGGCCACATAGACCGCCTGGCCGCGCGCCGTGTCCGCCGGGAGGGGGTCGAGCCGCGGCAGCCCCTGCCCCTCCGTCTCCCGGCCGATCGGCGTGCCCCGGGACAGCCAGGTCAGGTACGCCTCGATGTCGACCAGGTCCCGGGAGCCATGCGCCGGCGGCGCCGCGTTGAGGCTGCGCGCGAAGCAGCCGCGGATGCGCTCGCCGAGGTCGAGCAATTCGCCCGAACGGGACCGGTACTGCGGGAACCGCGCCGCGACGCCCACCCAGGGCATCACGTCGCGGCGGGTGCCGGCGTCGAGGTGGCAGCTCGTGCAGCGCAGGCCACTGCGGACCTGTCGGGGCAGCGACTCGGGGGTTGCGGTCACGAGCGCCAGGCCGCGCCGGATCGAACGGCCTTCAGGACCGTCCGGGATCAGCGCGGTGTCGGGCACGGCGAAGGGCACGCGGCCGTCCAGCGCCGCGCTCGCGTTGGCCTCGGCCGCCGAGACGGCGCGCACGAGGGGCTGGCCGGCCTGCGGGGCCGGGACGAGGTCGCAGGCAGCGGCCGCCGCGACGAGCAGGACGATGAGGAAGCGCATGCCGACTCCTGCGTCATGGCGGCCCCGGCCCCGACAGGGACCGGCCCGCGCTCAGGCGACCGCGTACTGGCTCGTGATGTCGCGGCCCGCGCCCTTGATGACGAGCTTGAACTCGTCGGGCTTGAGGAGCGGGTCGTCACGCATCTCGAGCGTGAAGCCGACCCCCTTCTCGAGGCGCTTCATCAGGTCCTTCTCCTGCTCGAGCACGTACATCGCCGTGTCCGGGTGGAGCTTCACGACGATCCCGTCGCGCCGCCCCTCGCTCGCGAGGCGCCGGACGGCGCGCTCCATCCGGCGGACGATCGTTTCGGCGGTGAAGACGCGCCCGGTGCCGTTGCAGGTGGGGCACGGCTCGGTCATCGCGTGGAAGTGGCTCTGGCGGACCCGCTGCCGGGTCATCTCGATGAGCCCGAGGTCGCTCACGGCGAACGCCTTCGTGCGCGCCCGGTCGCGGCCCAGGTGCGTCCGCAGCTCCTGCAGCACGCGGTCGCGGTTGGCCTTCGTCTCCATGTCGATGAAGTCGCAGACGATGATGCCGCCCACGTCCCGGAGCCGGAGCTGGCGCGCGATCTCGCGCGCCGCCTCGATGTTCGTCTTGGTGACCGTCTTCTCGGGGTCCTTCTTGCCGGTGAAGCGGCCCGAGTTCACGTCGATCGAGACCAGCGCCTCGGTCGGCTCGATGATCAGGTAGCCGCCGCTCGGCAGGTCGCAGCGCCGCTTGAAGAGGTCGCGGATCTCCGTCTCCACGCCCTCCTTGTCGAAGAGCGGGACCTTCTCCTCGTACAGGTGCACCCGCTCGATGAGCTCGGGCGCGATCCCCTTGAGGTACTCGACGATCTCGTTGTAGACCTGCTTGGAATCGACGGTGAGTCGGTCGACCTTGGTCGAGAACAGGTCGCGGATGATCCCGCGCGTGAGCGAGGTCTCGCGGTGGAGCAGCTTGGGCGGCGCGCCGACGTGCTTGACCTTCTTGTTGACCTTCTGCCACGCGCCGATGAGCGTGTTGAGCTCGCGGGTGAAGGTCTCCTGCGTGACGTCCTCGCCCACCGTGCGGACGATGACGCCGCCGGAGTCCTTCGGCAGGACCTTCTGGACCTGCTCGCGGAGGCGCTGGCGCTCGGCGCGCTCGCCGATCTTGCGGCTCACGCCGACGCGCGACGCGAACGGCATGTACACCAGGAAGCGGCCGGCGAGCGAGACCTGCGCGGTCACGCGCGGGCCCTTGGTGGAGATGGGCTCCTTGGAGACCTGCACGATGATCGACTGGCCGCGCTTGAGCACGTCCTCGATCTTGGGCGGGTCCTTGCGGCGCCGGCGGCCGCCCCGCTTCGGCTTGCGCGCGGGCGCCTCCGCCGGCGCGTCGCCCGACGCCGCGGCCTCGGCCTCGTCGGCCTCGCTCCCGTCCTCGTCGTCCGCCTCGTCGTCGTCGTCGTCGTCCCCGTCCTCGTCGTAGACGAGGTCGGAGTTGTGGAGGAAGGCGCTCTTCTCGGTGCCGATGTTCACGAATGCCGCCTGGATCCCCGGCAGCACCGCCTCGACCTTCCCGAGGTAGATGTCCCCGACCATCCGCTTGTTCTCCGGACGGTCGACCTGCAGTTCAACGAGCTGTTCGTCCTCGATGATCGCGACGCGCACTTCGCGCTGCGTCGCGCTGATCAGGATCTCGCGCTTCATGGGGTCCCGCGGCTGGTGAGCCCCCGGCCCGGCACCGGATCGTCCACGCGGCCGCCGCCCCGCCACGCCCTGCGGCCCGCCCCTGGGGGGCGGGCCGGGCGGCCGGGGAGTGTCGGAGCCTCGTGCGATCCGTCATCTGGTGCTGGTCCCGAGAGATGCCGGGACACGCGGCCCCGGCAGACAATGCGCCCCGCGATGGCGCGGGGCGCTGACCGACTTCGTGCCTGTATCAGTACCACCCGACGGGGGCCGACGCAACTCGACGCACCGCCCGAGGCGCCCGCCGTCCCGCGTCCCGCCCACTGCCGGCCGCCTTCCGCCGGCCGCGACCTGCCATCGCCCTAGAGCTTCAGCCCCTTGAGCAGATGCCGCGCGATCACCATCCGCTGGATCTCCGACGTCCCCTCGCCGATCTCGCCGATCTTCGCGTCCCGCATCATGCGTTCCACCGGGTACTCCTTGGTGTACCCGTACCCGCCGTGCAGCTGGATCGCCTTGATGGTGTGCCGCATCGCCATCTCCGAGCAGAAGAGCTTCGCCATCGCCGCCTCCTTGCCGTAGGGATGCCCGTGCTGCGAGAGCCAGGCGGCATGGTAGACGAGGTGGCGCCCGGCTTCGAGCTCGGTGGCCATGTCGGAGAGCTGGAAGTGCACGCCCTGGAACTCGGCGATCGGGCGCCCGAACTGCTTGCGTTCGGTCGTGTACCTCACCGCCTCGTCGAACGCCCCCTGCGCCACCCCCAGCGAGAGCGCCGCGATGCCGATGCGGCCCGCGTCGAGGGTCTTCATGAAGTTCACGAAGCCCATCCCCTCGTCGCCGATCCGGTTCTCGACCGGCACCTCGACGTCCTCGAAGATCAGCTCCCGGGTGTCGGAGGCGCGCCAGCCGAGCTTGTCCTCCTTCTTGCCGGCCCGGAACCCGCGCATGGGGGCGATCGTGTCGTCGTGCCCGATGCCGAGCCCGCGCACGCGCTCCAGGTCGCAGCACTCCTTGGTGAGCACGAAGCTCGAGATCCCGCGGGTGCCCTTCCCCGGGTCGGTGACCGCGGTGACGACGAAGCTCTCGCCGACGCCGCCGTGCGTGATGAAGCGCTTGGTGCCGTTCAGCACGTAGCGGTCCCCCTTGCGGACGGCCGTCGTCTGCGTGCCCCCCGCGTCCGACCCGGCACCGGGCTCGGTGAGGCCGAAGCCGCCGAGCACCCGGCCGCTGGCGAGGCGCGGGACGAGGCGCCGCTTCTGCTCCTCGGTGCCGAAGTTCACGATCGGCGACGTGCCGAGCGTGGTGTGGGCGGAGATCGTGATCGAGTGCGACGCGCACACCCGCGCGAGCTCCTCGATGGCGATCATGAACGAGATGGTGTCGAGCCCGGCGCCCCCGAGGTCCTCGTCCCACGGGATCCCGAGCAGGCCGAGGTCGGCCATCTTCTTCACGCTCTCCCAGGGGAACTCCTGGGTCTCGTCGAAGTGGCGCGCCACGGGCGCGACCTCGTCCCGGGCGAAGGCGCGGACCATCTCACGCGTGGCGAGGTGGTGGTCGGCGAAGTACAGCGAGTCGTGCATGGCGCGAGGGGCGGAAGACGGGGGCCGGCGGCGGAGAGGGCCGCCCGGCCGATGCGGCCAATCTAGCGCGGGGGCGCGCGCAAGACCTGCGGCAGGACGCGCCCGTCGAGCCGCTCGAGCGGCGGCACCCCGAGGACCGACGCCAGCGTGGGGGCCATGTCGACCACGCGCACCTCGCCCTCGACGCGGCCGCGCACGAAGGGCGCGCCCCAGAACAGGACGGGCACGCGCGCATCGTAGTCGTGCGGGGAACCGTGGGTGGCCGTGTTGCCGCGGCCGAAGTAGCTGAACGGGCGCAGCGTGATCGCGACGAGCACCGGGCCGCCGGGGCGGAACATGTGCAGCCAGCGCCGCGCGATCACGTCCTTCACCGTGTCGGCGCGGGCGAGGTCGTCGATCACGTCGGCGCGCAGGACGCCGTCCACGCGGCGCGCCTCGCGCGCGAACGCCCGGGCGAGGTCCAGGACCCCCTTCTCCTTGCCGGCCACGAGATCGCGGTCCACCTCGAGCGTCTGCCCATCGAACGAGAAGGCCGTCGGTTCGAGCTTGTGGCGCGTGAGCACGGGGGCGGCGGACGCGAGCGCCGGGTCGAACGCGTCGCGGAAGACGCGCGCGGCCCGCGAGTTGTCGCCCCAGGACGACTTCACCTCGGGCGAGGGCGCGGTGCCGTGGTCCGA
Organism: uncultured Gemmatimonas sp.; assembly: GCA_964586095.1. Lineage (GTDB taxonomy): Bacteria > Gemmatimonadota > Gemmatimonadetes > Gemmatimonadales > Gemmatimonadaceae > Pseudogemmatithrix. Next base: position 8,312 of record CAZPJF010000122.1, read on the forward strand.
GGTCAGCGCGATGACGACCCCCTCCTCGCCGCGGAGCGCGAAGAGCGAATCGAGGAAGACCCCGAGCATCCGGTCGAGCCGGAGCACCTGGTCGTGCAGCTCGCGGGAGTCGGGGCCCCAGCGGTGCCCCACCGCATCCATCGTCGAGAGCGACACCGCCAGCAGGTCCACCTGCGGACCGCCCCCGAGGTCCATCGCACGCACCCCGCGCCACGCGAAGTCGAGCGTGAGCTCGTCCATCCACGGGTAGCCGATGATCATGTTCCGCGCGCCGAGGGTGTCCTCGGGGACCCAGTGCGGGAACGACGGCGCACCGCTCCCGATCTCCCCCGGCACCGAATCCGGCTCCGGATACTCGGCTTCGGGCAGCAGCAGCTCCCAGGTCTTCCCGGCGTAGCGGGTCATCACCCGCTCCTCGGCGTTGAACGCCTGCACCCACGACGGCAGGGAGTCGGCGTACCAGGTGCTCGTGGCGAAGCGGCCGGACGCGTTCGCATACCAGAACACCGGGAGCTTCGCCCGCCCGATCGGGAGGATCGCGCCGCGATCCTTGCGCGAGACGGAGAGGACGCGCGTCCGCGGGTCGGCGGCCAGCATCCAGTCGGCGAGCGTGGTCCCCTCGAACCGGAACGGGGACGCCCCGATGCCGCCCGAGCCGACGAGGGGCGCGGCGTTGGTGTTCACGCCGGCGCTGTTGCTCGCGATGCCCGTCGAGTACGGGAAGCGCCCCGACAGGGTGGACGCATGGCCCGGCGCGGTCTCGGTGATCGCGTGGTCATGCACGCCCTGCGGCGCGAAGGCACCGCCATCCATGAGCCGGCGGAGGCCGCCGGTGAGCTGGGAGTCCCAGCGCAACAGGTAGTCGGGGCGCAGTTGGTCGACCGTGAGGAAGACCACGAGCGACGGCCTCGCGCGCGCGCCGTCGGGCGCGCTCGGCGCGAGCGACGGCCTCGCGCGCGCGCCGTCGGGCGCGCTCGGCGCGGAGGTGGCCGGCGCGGCCTGCCCCCCTGCGACGGTGGGCAGGGCCGGGAGCACGGCCAGCAGGAAGCCTGCCGCAGCGCGCCGGAGGCGCGTCGGAGACGTCCCGGGCGTCGGGTGCGTCGGAGC
>CAZPJF010000123.1:0-9414 GCA_964586095.1 uncultured Gemmatimonas sp.
GGTGCACGTCGATGAGCCGCCCGAGGATCACCAGCGCCGCGACATAGGTGCCGCGGCGCGACTGGTGGAAGCCGTCGGGTCCGTAGACGCCTATGGCGGGGTCGAGCGTCATCGCGTCGGTGAAGGCATCGCCGGCGGGGGCGAAGATCCCCTGCACCGCCACCGCCGCGTTGTGGTACGACGTGACCGCGCCGTCGGCGTCGAAGCGGCGCGCCAGGGTCGGCCACACCTGGTAGAGCACCGGCTCCGCCCCCGCGTCGCGGATGAGCGGCGCGAACCGCTCGGTCCAGAACGCCAGGTGCAGCTGGCTCTGCAGCAGCGCCGACGTCCCCTGCTGCATCACGACGAACTCCCAGTCGGAGCGGTCGAGCGCCTTCTGCACGGTGCCCACCGCGAAGTGGTCCTCGAGCGCGAAGTTGGGCTCGGTGATCGCCGCGGTGCGGAGTGCGGTGTCGCCGGCGGCGCGCGCGAGCGACTGCACCATGCGCGGCACGTCGTACGTGTAGGTGAGCGAGTTGCCCACGAAGAGGACCCGCTTGGTGCCCGGAAGGCGCGGGATCCGCTCGGAGGGTGCGAGGAGCGCGCTGCAGTTGGCGAGCGCGAGGACGGCGAGGCCCAGCAGGGCGAGGCGAGGGTAGCGCATGCAGGCAGCTTGCGCCCGCCCCGGCTGGCGGGCGTCCGCGGCGGGACGGACCGCGCCCGTCGCGGGACCGGCCGCGTGCTCGCGCGGCCCCCCGCCGGACGCGATCTTGTGGCATGCGGGTCTGGCACTTCGACCTCCTCTGGGGCCTCATGCTCCTCGGCGTCGCGCTCTGGACCGGGTGCATGCTCGTCTTCAACCCGGTGCTCAAGAGCGTCCGCGTCATGGGGATCGCCTCGGCGTACGCGATCGGCGCGTGGATGGCGATCACGCTGCCGTGGCGCGTCGCGCTCGCCACCTGGTGCCTCTTCGCGGCCTTCGGCGGCGCCGTGGTGATGGCGTACGAGCTCTGGGCCCGCCGGCGCTACGCGGGCACCGCGCGCGCGCCGCGGCCGCTCGTCCTCCTGCGCGGCTTCCTCCTCTGGCCCACCATGCTCCCCGCGGTGGTCGAGGGGATCCTCATCGACGCCGGCGTGCTGGAGCCGAGCGCCGCCAACGAGTGGTCGCGGGAGCGGCGCGCATGATCGAGCGCGAGTCGATCTCGCTCATCCTCACGCCGCTGGCGCTGGCGGGGTTCGTCATCGCCTTCCTGGTGCACCGGCGGCGCCGCCTCCGCCTCTGGCACCTCGTGGTGCCGCTCCTGCTCCTGCTGGTCACGGCACCGCTCGCGCTGCGGATCGTCCGTGACCTGCGGACGCAGGCCGGCGGCGAGGGAGGCGCGTACGGCCGCCTGGTCGAGCTCTTCGTGCTCATCGGCATCGCGCCCGTCGCGTTCTGCAGCGCGGTCGCGGTGCCGACGGTGCTCCTCCTGCTCGCGCGGCACGGCTTCGCCGACGAGGCCGAGCTGGCGGGCGAGCCGGGCGTACCGTGGTACGCGTGGCTGTTCCGGCCACGGACCCGCCGGGACTACGCGCTCCGGCTGTATGTCTCGCTCGGGGTGCTGGCGTTCGCGCTCCTGCTGCGGTTCGTCATGGCGATGCGCTGAGCGCACCGGGCGCGCGGTGCGGGTCCCTCGCGCGCGCGGCGGGGGGCGATCAGTGCCAGCGGCCGCGGACGACGCGTGGTGTGCGGCTCGACTGGCCCGTGCCGTCCCCGAGCGACCCGAGGCTGTTGAGCCCCCAGCACCAGGCGAGCTCGCCCACCGCGCACGACTGGTACTGGCCGGCCGACAACGCGCGCACGAGCCCCACGTCGACCGGTCCGGCCGGCGCGGCACGGAACGCGGCGCTCCCGTCACCCAGCTGGCCCTGGTCGTTCTCCCCCCAGCAGACGACGTTCCCGCCCGCACTCGGCGCGGCGAGCACACCGCACAGGAAGGGATGGCCCTGCCCGATCACGAGGTCGCTGAACCGCGTGCCGCCGGCCATGAGGGTCGGCTCGGTGAGCGCGTCGATGAAGACGACGCCGTACTCGTCGGTGGGATCCCAGCCCCAGCACCAGGCGGTGCCGTCGGCCTTGAGGCCGCACGTCGTGTAGGCGCCCGAGACGAGCCGCTCGAAGCGGTGCCCGCCCGCCACGGGTGACGGGAGCAGGCTCCAGCCGTCGGGGCCGTTGCCGAGTTGCCCGAAGTCGTCGGCGCCGTAGCACCAGGCCGAGCCGTCGGGCGCGAGGCCGCAGGTGTGCGCCAGCCCCAGCGCGAGCATCGCGACCGGCGCGCCGCCGGCGACGATCCGCGGCACCCAGCGGTCCACGATGAGCGCGCTGTCGCCCGTCCCGCCGCCGCCGCTCCCCCAGCACCAGCCCTGCTGTGCGATGCTCACGCCGCAGGTGCGCGTCACGCTGGCCTCGATCCGCGCGAAGGCGATCCCGCCGCGCACGGGCGTCGGCACCTCGCGCGTGACCATCGTGCTGTCCCCGAGCTTGCCGTCGGTGTTCTCGCCCCAGCAGTAGGCCGCGCGGTCGGCGGCGATCCCGCAACTGTGCCGGAAGCCGGCGCTCACCTCGAGGAAGCGGTGGCCGCCCGCCACGCGCGTGGGCCGGGCGTAGAGGACCGGCTGCGGCGTGCCGATCCCGAGCCGGCCGTCCGGGTACGCGCCCCAGCAGTACGCCGTGCTGTCGCGCGCGACGCCGCAGGCGTGCGCGGTGCCGGCCGAGACCTGCCGCCACGCGTCGGCGACCTCGATGACGCCGACGGGGAGCGTGTCCTGGACGCCCTCGACCGAGGCGATGAGCCGCGTGACACCCATGTCCCGCGCGCGCGCCACCCCCGCCGCATCGACGGCCGCGATGCTCGAGTCGACCGCCCACCAGAATCGCAGCCGGTCGGGGAGGGGGTGGCCCGCGGAGTCCCGTGCGATCACGACGAGTTGCACCTGCTCCGCGACCGACGGCCCGACGTCGAGCCGCAGCGAGTCGACGGTGAACTCCACGGACCGCACCGGCACCAGCCCCACGGCGATCTCGGCCTGCGCCTCCACGCCGTCGACCGACGCGATGATCCGCGTGATCCCCGGCCCCACCGCGGTCACGAGGCCCGTCGGCGAGACGCTGGCGACGGCGAGGGCCGTCGAGCGCCAGAGCACGGTGCGCCCGCGCAGGGGCCGACCGCCGCGCCCGAGGGGCGTCGCCGCGAGGCGAATGGTGTCACCGCCGCCCGGCCCCACCAGGAGCGACGCCGCGGCGGGGCCGAGGTCGAGCGCACGCGCGCCGGCCGGCTCCGAGGGGGAGTCACATCCCCACGGCGCGAGCAGGATGAGGAGGCGGGCCCAGGCGATGCGGCCACGGACCGTGGGTCGCATACGGGTGAACATGGGCGCTGCCCGGGGTGCCCGCCACCGCCTGAAGCGCGGCGGCGAGGTCGCGCGTAGGAGCCAAGGTAGATTCCCCCCATCCTTCCCCAGCGAGCGCCCCGTGACCGCGATCGAACTCCCGACCCCCGACCCGCGCACCTTCGACGACGACACGCGCCCCTTCGCGGAGGCCGTCAACGACCGCTTCGCCGTGAAGCGGCTGCTCGGGCGCGGCGGCATGGGGATGGTCTTCCTCGCCCGCGACCGGCGGCTCGACCGCCTGGTCGCGATGAAGACCCTGCCGCCGGAGCTGGCCAAGGACGCGGCGATCCGCGAGCGGTTCCTGCGCGAGACCCGCACCGCCGGCGCGGTCTCGCATCCGAACATCGTCCCCATCCTCGGCGCCGACGAGGCGGGGGGCCACGTCTGGTTCACCATGGCGTTCGTGGACGGCGAGTCGCTCGCGGCGCGCGTCCGCGTCCAGGGCCGCATCGAGCCGCGCGCGGTGGCGCGCTACCTGCGCGACGTCGCCGCCGCGCTCGCGCACGCGCACGCGCGCGGCATCGTGCACCGCGACATCAAGGCCGAGAACATCATGATCGAGCGCGCGACCGACCGCGCGCTCGTCACCGACTTCGGCATCGCGCGTTTCGCCGAGGCCTCGCCGCTCACCGTCACGGGGCAGGTGCTCGGCACCGTGCACTACGTGAGCCCCGAACAGGTGACGGGCGCGGCGACCGACGCGCGCAGCGACCTCTACTCGCTCGGCGTGGTCGGCTTCCTCGCGCTCACGGGGAGCTTCCCGTTCGACGCCGACGTGGCGTCGGCCGTGCTCGTGGCGCACGTGACCGTGCCCGCGCCGCCGGTCGCCACGCGGTTCCGCGACGTGCCGCCGGCGCTCGCGGCGATCATCGACCGCTGCCTGATGAAGGACCCCGCGCATCGCTTCGCGAGCGCGGAGGAGCTGGGGGCCGCGCTCGACGCCGCCCTGCCGACGATCGGCACACGACCGGTGCTCGTATCCAACACGGAGGCGCACCAGGTGTGGCAGCGCGCCGCGGAGCTGCAGGCGCGCACCGGGCTCGAGCCGCGTCCCGCGGCCGTCGCGCGGCCGCGCGACGCGGCGCAGGACCGCGCCCGCCAGCGCGGGTACGGCGTGGGGGAGGTGGCGCGCGCCGCCGAGGAAGCGGGGATCGACGCCACGTACATCGAGCACGCGCTCGTGGAGCATGGGCTCGTGCCGGGCAAGGGAGCGCCGGCCGCGCCGCCGCCGTCGGTCCGGCGCGGGAGCCCCCCCGACCACCTGGCGCCCACGAAGGTCTCGTGGTGGACGCGCACGCCGCTCTGGGCGAACCACCGCGTGGAGGTGGAAGGGGAGCTCCGGCCGCGCGACGTCGATCGCCTCATGAACACCGTGCGCAACTATACGGGTCGGCTCGGCACCGCCGCGGCGAGCACGCGCGAGCTCTCCTGGCACACCGGCTCCTGGGGCGCCCGGCTCGACGTGACCGTGGTGCCGCGCGACGGCATCACCGCGATCGAGGTGACGCGCAGCATGCGCCGGCGGGCCATCCTCACGATGCTCGCGACGTTCCCCACCCTCGGCGTATCGACGGGCTTGATCGTGGGCGCGATCCTGGGCGAGGGCATCCGGGTACCCGAGCCGATCGCGGTGATCGCCGGCGTCGCGTCGGGGATCGGCGCGTGGCTCTGGACGAGCCGGTTCGCCATGCGCAAGCAGTACCAGCGGCTCGCGCGCAGGGCCGAGGTGCTCGCGGAGGCGTTGGCGTCGAAGGCGCGCGACTCGCTCAGTGGGAGCTGAGGGCACGGCTGAGTGCACGGCTGAGGGCACGGCCGAGTGCACGGCTGCGTGCACGGCCGAGTGCACGGCTGGGCGCACGGCTGGGCGCACGGCTGCGTGCACGGCCGAGTGCACGGCTGGGCGCACGGCTGCGCGCACGGCCGGGCGCACGGCGGGGCGCTCCCGCGCGCGGCGGTCCGTGACTCGCGGCCGCGCGGCCGGGTAGGTAACGTGCAGTGCCACCCCCTTCCCCGGAGTCCTCGATGCGCCGCTCGCGTACCCTCCCGCTCGTGCTGGCCCTCCTCCTCGCCGCCGCTCCGCTCGGCGCGCAGGACTGGATGGCCGAGATGCACCGTGACGTCAACACGCTGCAGAAGAAGCTGATCGACCTCGCCAAGGCGATGCCCGAGGCCTCCTACGGCTGGAAGCCCGGCGACGGCGTGCGCACCACCGGCGAGGTGCTGCTCCACGTGGCCGCGGACAACTACCTGATCCCGATCGCGATGGGCGCGCCGGCCCCGGCCGCGACCGGCATCACGAGCGACTTCGCGACCGCCGCCGCCTTCGAGAAGAAGGCGATGACCAAGGACCAGATCATCGCCGAGCTCGAGGCCTCGTTCACGCACCTGCACAAGGCGATGTCCCTCACCACCTCGGCCAACGCGAACGAGACCATCAAGTTCTTCGGCCAGGACTGGACGCGCGCCCGCTCCATGGTGCTCACGGTGACGCACCTGCATGAGCACCTCGGGCAGATGATCGCCTACGCGCGCTCTAACGGCGTGAAGCCGCCCTGGAGCTGACCGGCGGCGCGCCGCCGGCCGCGAGGGCCCGCACGGCCTCGAGCACCTGCGGCGCCAGATGGATGTCGGCGTGGTCGTGCGTCGGGAGCTCCACCAGGCGGGCGCCCGGCCACCACGCCGACGCGGCGCGCGAGTGCCGGACGACCGGGTCCACCGTCGAGACGACGAACATCGCCGGCACCCGCGCCCGCCGCATGCGGTCGGCCGAGACCGCGAGCGTCGGGAGCGCCTCGAGCGACGCGACGAGCGACGCCGAGTCGTTCTGCGGCACGATCTGCCCGAGCGCCTCGGCCAGCTGCGCCTTCCGCCACGTGGGCAGGATGTACTCGAAGAACGGCAGCAAGCCGCGCCCGTCCTTGAGCGCCGCCACATAGGGCGCGAGGTCGCGGCGGAACTCCGCCGAGTCGGACCAGAGCGCCGGCGCCACGAAGGTCACCGAGCGCACGCGCGACGGATGGTCCACCGCGAGGTTCGCCGAGAGCAGCCCGCCCAGCGAGTAGCCCACCAGATGCGCCCGCCGCAGGCCGAGGTGGTCCATGAGCTTGCGCACGTCGCGCACCATGGAGGCCCCGTAGTACGACACCGCGCCCGACTTGGTGCTGTGGCCGAAGCCGCGGAGGTCGGGGACGATCACGCGGAACTGGCGCGCGAGCGAGTCGGCGGGGCCGCTCCACATCTCGAGGCGGTCGCTGTAGCCATGCAGCAGGATGACCGGCTCGCCCATGCCGATCTCGCGATAGCGCAGGCTCACGTCATCACCGTGGAACCAGCGATCCTCGGCGTCGGCGAGGGACGCGCGCCGTTCGAGGCGCGTGGCGGGGGCGTCGGCCCAGCGCGCGGCGGTAGTGAAGCCGGTCACCGCGAGGGCGGCGAGCAGGATGGTCGAGAGGGTCCGCAGGGTTCGGGTCATGGGAGTGGGTGGGTTGGGGATCAGGACGGGCCGCCATCGAGCACGCGCGCGAGCCGCACGGCCGCGCCACGGTGATCGGGCTCGAGCGCAAGCGCGGCGCGGAGGCGCGCGAGGATCGTCGGGGTGCCCGGCCGCGGAGCGCGCGCGTCGTCCCAGTAGCGGCCCATCGCGAGGATCATCAGGGCGTCGGCGTGGAGGAGCTGCGCCGGGAGGTCCTCGGGGAAGCGGTCGGCCACCGCCCCCACGGCCCGGGCCCACGCGGAGTCGAGCGGCGCGCGGCGGCGGGGCGGGACCGGCGCGTAGCGGACCGCGAGCGCGTCGATCAGGGCGCGCTCCCGCACGGTCGCGGTGCGGGCATGTCGGGCCGCGCGCTGGATCGCCGCATACGCTTGGACGCCCGCGACGGAGTCCATCCCGGTCTCGGGCGTCGGACCGAGGGCGAGGGCGACCCCCCAGGCGCACATGGCGCAGGTCGGGTCGGCGCGTTCCCCTTCCTCGAAGGCACGCCGGGCTTCAGTATGATTGAAGTCCCACGTGTGCCGCAGGCCGCGATCGAACGACCGCTGCGCCCGGGGCTGGCGTGTCGTGATGGCGTAGGGAGGGCTTTCGGGTGCCCGCTGCGACTCGGCGGGCACGGACACGACCACGAGGGTGAGCACTCCGAGCGAGTGCAGGATCGGGATCATGGGACGCTTCCTTGCAGCGGTGGATGGTGGATCGCCGGCCCGGCCGCGGCCGGGCAGGTGGGCACGCCCCACCTTGCGCGCCACCGGCGGGATTCCCGACACGGCCACTGGGCCGCAGCGCGGTCGCCGCGCCCCCGGTGCGGGACGGAGGGGCGCATGACCGACCCCTTCGCCCCCGACCCGGGCGCCGTCACGGCGCTCCTCGGCCGCGTCCGCAACGGGGACGCCGACGCCGAGGCGCGGCTCTTCCCGCTCGTCTATGCGGACCTGCGGCGCGCCGCCGAGCACCTCATGCGCCGCGAGCGCGATGGGCACACGCTCCAGCCCACCGACCTCGTCCACGAGGGCTACCTCAAGCTGATGGGCGGCCAGGTGGGGGCGGCGGCCGATCGGCAGCACTTCGTCGCGATCGCCGCGCGCGCCATGCGCCAGGTGCTGGTGGACCACGCGCGCAAGCACGGCTCCGCCAAGCGGGGCGCCGGCGTGGCGACGGTGCGCATCTCCAACGTCGACGCGGGGCTCGATGTGGACATGGAGGAGCTCGTCGCACTCGACGACGCGCTCCGGCGGCTCGGCGAGAAGAACCCGCGGCTGCCCAAGGTCGTGGAGCTCCGCTTCTTCGCCGGCCTCAATGAAGAGGAGATCGCCGCCACGCTGGGCGTCACCACGCGGACGGTGCAGCGCGACTGGGCGACCGCGCGCGCGTGGCTCCACAAGGAACTCTATCCGGGCGCCTCGGGGTGACGGGCTCCTTCACGCGCTCCGGCGAGACGGTCGCCTGGGCGGCGGTCGAGCAGGCCTTCAACGAGGCGCTCGACCGCCCCGTCGCGGAGCGTGCGCAGGTGCTCGAGCGCATCACCGATCCGGCCCTGCGGGCCGAGGTCGTCGCGATGCTCGCCGCGCACGAGCGGGTGACGGGGATCCTCGACCACCAGCCGCGCCTCCCGGTGGACGACGTGCAGGCGCGCCTCGCCGCGGGGCTCGAGGGCCGCTACACCATCACCGGCGTGCTCGGCCGCGGCGGCAGCGCCGTGGTCTTCACGGCGCGCGAGCACAAGCACGACCGGCCGGTGGTGCTCAAGGTCCTCCACCCGGAGGTCGCGGCCCACGTGGGCGTCCAGCGCTTCACCGCCGAGGTGCACTACGCGGCCCAGCTCGCGCATCCGCACATCCTGCCGCTCATCGACTCCGGCGAGGTGGACGGGCTCCTCTACTACGTGATGCCGCATCTCGAGGGCGAGACGCTCCGGGCGCGGCTCGCGCGGCGCGGCGCCCTCCCGGCGCACGAGGCCATGGGCCTGCTCCGTGACGTCGCCGACGCGCTCCGCGCGGTGCACGCGGCCGGGATCGTCCATCGTGACCTCAAGCCGGACAACATCCTCTGCGCCGGCGACCACGCCTACCTCCTCGACTTCGGCATCGCGGTGCGCGAGGGCGGCTGGGACATGCGCAACACCCGCGAGGGGATGGTCGTGGGCACCATGGGCTACATGAGCCCCGAGCAGGCGGCCGGGCAGCACGTGGACGCCGCCACCGACATCTACGCCTGGGGCGTGATGGCGCAGGAGATGCTCACCGGCCAGCCGCCGATGTCCCGCGACGCGGACCTGGAGGCGGCGCCCGCCCCGGGGGAGCTGGTCGCGCTCGTGTGGCAGGCGCTGCAGCAGGACCCGCGGCGACGGCCCGCGACGGCCGCCGAACTCTTCGCCCGGCTCACCGAGCTGGGGGCGCCGGCGCGTCCGGTGGCGCCGCGCGAACCGGCCGCGTCCCCGGCGAGCGCACGGCGCGCTCGCCCGCCCGCGATGCTCGCCGCTGGCGTCGCGGTCGCGGCGCTCGCGATCGCCG
>CAZPJF010000124.1:0-9380 GCA_964586095.1 uncultured Gemmatimonas sp.
GAGGGTCGGGAACTGGAGTTCATCGTCCGGTCGCTCGTGGAGATGAAGCTGCAGCTCGAGGAGCTGCGACGTCGGGTGGACGAGGACCGGGCCGTGCTGTCGCAGGTGGCGGGGGGCATGACCGCGGCTGGGCTCGGCGGCGCGGGCGGCGCGACACACCCCGGTGCCGTGCTCGGGGGGCCGGGCGGCGGCTTCGGCCTCGCGCCCGGCGGACTCGTGACGCACGGGGGCGTGGCGGGCTGGGGTCCCGGCGCCATGGAGCCCCCGGGCCTGGCGGCGCCGGCGAACGCGGTCACGATCACGCCCGGGATGACCATGGCCGAGATCGAGAAGGCGGCGATCCTGGCGGCGTTGCGTGAAACGCGGGGCAATCGTCGTAAAGCGGCCGAGATCCTGGACATCGGGGAGCGGACACTCTATCGGAAGCTCAAGGAGTACCAGGTTCCCGACCGGTTCGGCGAGTAGGCCCGGGCGCGCGTTCCGTCACTCCGTGACGGGACGGGTTCCTGGTCGTTTGGATGGTGTGACACTTCCGGCCTATCGGGAGTGACCAGTTTGGTGACATTATTTCCCGACCGGCGGCTGGATTTTCGGTCGTTCTGAGCCCGAAGTGGACAGAAAGTCGTCAGTTCGAGAAGGCCCCCAACGCTCGACCCCAGGAATCGTGACGCCGCAGCCTCAGCCGCAGGGTGTCTCCCAGCCGTCGCCGATCGCGGGTTCCGTGCTTCCGCTCCAGCGGGCGGAGGAGCTGATCGCGTCGCTGCAGGACGTGGTGAGCGTGCGCATCACGGCGACGGAGAGCGGGTCGGTTGATGCGATCCACGTGCTGGTCACCGGGGAGACGCCGCCGAAGCAGGTGGTGCGGAACATCGAGAGCGCGCTGATGGCGCAGCTGGGGCTCCGGGTGGACCATCGGAAGATCTCGATCGCGGCGACGTCGAAGCGGCCGACGCCGTCGGCCTCGTCGGTGGCCGTGGCCGCCGAGGATCCGATGGTGAAGCCGAACGGGCGTTCGGTCTACTTCGAGGACGTGGAGGTCCGCGGCTCGCGCGCGCGGGGCGTGACCTGCAAGGTGACGCTCCGGATCGGCGCCGAGCAGTACGCGGGTGAGGCGGAGGAGGGGCTGCAGAGCGACCGGAGCCGCGTGGACGTGGCGGCGCGTGCGGCGCTCATGGCCCTGAGCATGGCGGGCCCCGTGGCGGGGATGTTCTCGCTGGAGGGGGCGAAGGTGATCACCGCGTTCGAGCGCGAGTACGTGTTCGCGGCGGTGATGGCGCGCCAGGGGCGCGAGCAGGTGCTGCTGACCGGGAGCTGCGAGGTGCGGGACAGCGCGGAGACGGCGGCGGTGCTGGCGGTGCTGGATGCGACGAACCGGTGGATGGGTCCGGCGGTCGCGCAGGTGCTGAGTGCGCCGAGGTCGGATGTGGTGGAGGAGCGGCGCGGCTTCGGCCGCTGAGTCGCTCGTTCAGGCGGGTGGAGTGGGAGAGGAGCGCGGCGTTGGGGCGAGTCCCTGGCGCCGCGTCGGTGCCCGGGGGGGCTGCGGGCACGGGAAACGGAGCAAGGTGCGGTGTGGTCGTGGGTCGCCGACCGCGCGCGTGAGGGTGGAGCAGGTGAGGATGCCGGTGCGGTCGCAGGTGCGGTAGCACGTGCTGGTGTTGGTGCAGGCGTCGGGTGCGGGTCGCAGGTGAGGATAGCGGGCGAGCAGTGCACCTGAACCGAGAGGAGCCAGGGAACCCCCCGTTCTCTCCAAGCGGAGAGAACAGAGCGGAAGCGTCATCTGGGACGCGCGAGCGGAGCCGAACTTAGTGGAATGCCCGGCCGGAAGACCGGGCCATCTCTGCGAAGGGAGGTGAGACTCGATGTCCATCATCACGTCCGTGGTGAGCGCGATCTGCGCACTTGTGCTGGGAGATGCGGCTAGCTGGAGCTAAGTAGTTCACGAGGACGGGGGGTCCTCCACTCTTTCGCGATGAAGCATCGAGACAATCGGGTTCTTCGAATCGTTGAGACGGTTGCAGTTGGGGCGCTTCTCGTCTCAGCCGCCTTGCTGGCATTGGGGCCTGTGCCCACGATCGAGCAGTGGCAGGCGGGCGCATTCTTCGCCGCGTTCGGGCTTCTCGCGTCCACGCTCGGCTACAAGACGTCGCGAACGACGACGGGAAGCATCGGCTTCCTGCCCTATCTGAGTATCGCCGTCGTATCGCCGAATATCGTCGCCGTCGTCGCAGTGTTTGCGAGCATCCTCATCACCGAGGCGTTGCTTCGCAAGCCTGTAATGAAGGCGGTGTTCAATGTCTCACAGTTCGTGTTCGCGCAAGCGTCGGCGGTTGCTGTGTACCTCATGCTTGACGGAGTGCCGCTCACCGGCCGGACAATGTCATTGCGATCGCTGGGTGCGTTCGTCGCAATGGTCACAATTTGGTTTGTCTTGAACAAGCTCGCGGTGAGCACAGTTGTATCGGCGTCCGACGGGAAGGACACTAGGACGCATTGGCTCAGTTCGATGCGGCTGTCGGCTACCTATGACGTCTTCGCGTTCCCTCTGATCTACCTCTTCGCCGTTGTGTACGCGGAGTACGGGCCGGGAGTGACTTCGGTTCTGGCCCTCCCAATGCTCGGCGTTCGTCAGTTCTACAAGCAGAACGTGGCGCTCCAGAAGATCAACGAGGAGCTCTTGCAGCTCATGGTTGCGACTGTCGAGGCTCAAGACCCGTACACCTCGGGACACTCGCAGCGCGTCGCCAGGTATGCTCGCCTCATTGCGCGGAAGGCGGAGCTGCCGTCGCGTGAAGTTGAACGCATAGCCGTTGCCGCACTGCTCCACGACGTCGGCAAGATCTATGGTGAGTTCGCTCCAATCCTGCGGAAGCCTGGTCGCCTCACTGACGAAGAGTTTGAGGTGATGAAAACCCACCCGGCTCGAGGCGCGGCGCTGGTAGAGAAGGTCTCACAGCTTACTGACCTGGTGCCAGCGGTCGTGGCTCATCATGAGGCTTGGGACGGACGAGGCTATCCACTTGGGATCTCCGGCGAGAAGATCCCAGTCGCTGCTCGCGTGATTGCGATTGCAGACACAATCGACGCGATGAGCACGTCCCGGCCATATCGAGAGGCCCTGTCTCCGGAGACTGTGCGGGCAGAGATTGAGCGGGAGCGGGGACGCCAGTTCGACCCCGAGCTGTGCGCGTCGTTGCTGCGGAATGACGCCTGGACTGAGATGGTCAGTGAGATCACCATCGCGACGAGTGAGTACCCGGTCGCCACCGAGCGGCCGGGCACAGACTTGCCCCGCGGGCAGCCCCGGGGCGTAGCCTCCTCGCCCTACGCGGCCAGGCGCGCTTCTGGCCCCTAAGACGCGGAGCGCTCGAGAACATCGGCTTGCGGTGTCTCCCCGCACAGGTGGAGGGCTGTGAGTCCCGCGGGGATCCGCCTCGGAGACTCGCGAGCGCGCCGAGCGAGGTAGGCGAGTCGTATCGATTCGGCCTCTGCGTGGCGACCGAGCGCACTTAGCGCCTTGATGGATGAGTCCGCGATGTAGTCGAGTTGGTGGCTTGGTGAGTCGCCCCGCAGCGACACGAGCGCGACCGAGAGCATTTCGTCAGCCAAACCGATCTCGCCCGCGAGAGCTGCGGCTAGCGCGATGCATGAACAGTCCGCTCCGCGGCGCCTCGGCAACATGTCGGCCCTGGCCTGCTCGATGTGTCCGACGGCAACCCGCAGACATTCCCGCGGCTGTCCAGCCAGGAGGAACAGCCTTGCCGTCGCGTGCTGGATCTGGCGAGACTCCGCGTCATTCGAGGGGTCGGAACTCGTCTCGCGCATTCTCTCGAGCCAGTCTGCGGCCTTTGCGGCATCGCCCTCGTCCAGATGGAGAAAGGTCAGAAGAGCAGCGGCGTGATGTGCCTCGCGCGGGAGCCCACTGGCAATCGCCGATGTCATGGCGGCTTCGCCGAGGCACATTGCCTTGCGACACTCTCCAATCATCCGCATGGCGGCGGCGCGGTATCGGAGTGTAACGGACCTGAGGTGCGGTGGAGGGTCCTCAGCGCAAAGGCCCGCAAGCAGCCGGTCGACTGCAAAGACGTCGTCAGCGTCTCCGCGTTCCGCGGCGTGGATCAGAAGCGCCAGAGCCCCCTCCGGCGTCGCGCGAGTACGCTCCGCGCTCTCGATGACGACTCGACGAAAGTCGTCCTTCAGCGGCGAATCCTGCGCAATATGCACGATTCTCATCCCAACAAGACATCCAAGTTGCCGAACGTTGTCGGGGACGCCAGCACTGGAGACCGCAGTAGCCAGCTGACTGAGCACGTCTGCGTGCTGAGCGTGCTCACGCCAGAGCGAATCTGCAAGGGTCGCAAGCAGTAGCACACGGAGCGCGGCGTGATCCGGCGTCGTAGCGTGAAGCGATGCCAGTCCGTCCTGCGCGGCGGCCGCAGCGGAAGCGTAGTCACACGATAAGGCGTGTGCCGCCGACAGGCGCTCGAGGACGCGCGCTCGGCCATGAACCGATGCCACGCCAGCCGCTGCGCTGAACGCGGCCGCAGCCTGCGACGCGAGCCCGCGCGCGATCAGGCTCTCGCCCACTCGCAAATAGAGGAGCGCCGCCTTTGAGCTGCAGCCGGCGGAGCAGAACAGGTCCGCACTGTGCCATAGCTGCTCGTGCGATTCGCTCTCGGTTGCGCTTGCCAGGAGCGCCTCGGCGCATTCCATCGCTAGCGCAGCTCGTGTCGCGGGGGGCGTGAGCGCGATTACTCGGTCCGCCCAGCACTCGTGAATGAAAAGCTGGCCGGAGTTGTCGAGCGACAGAACGTCTTCGCTCTCGAGATGCTCGACGATCTCGCTGAACGGTACGTCGTTCGACCGCTGTAGCTTCGAGACCAACATTGCTGATGCGAACCTACCTAGGAGGCAGACGGCGCGAAGCGTCTTGGTCTCTCCCGCGCCGAGCGCGGCAAGTCGGGACTCGATGATTTCCGTGAGCGACTGTGGCAGCGAGGCGGCGAGATCATGGGCCTGCTCGGCGGCCACAAGTTCACGGATGAAGAGGGGGTTTCCTCCGGCTCTGTTTACAATGCGCGCCGCAGCGTCAGCCGACAGCGGCCTCCCATTGCGGGACGCTGTTTGGCTCGCCACCAGAAGCGACGCGCCCGCACTAAGTGGCGGAACGCGAATGATCTCGGTCGTTGCTGCGTGAAGCAAGTGAGCATCCGTGTCCGGGCGAACTCGACGGGATGCCAGCACGAGAACCACGCGAGATTCTGATAGGGCGGCAGCGACCCGTGCGAGTGCCTCCCAGGAGAGGTCGTCAATGTTGTGACAGTCGTCGAGGACAAGAAGGAGCCGTTGCTCGCAGGAAGCGGCTGCCAGCGCGTCTGAGAGCGCCCAGCTTAGGTCCGCGACTGCGATTCCCGCTGAAGAGGAGCCCGCAGTGGGCTCAGGTTGGACGTCTCCCTTCACGACTCGGCGCAGGATGCTCACGGCATCAGGTGAGGCGCCTGCGGCGCCCCGCAACGCCATCGTGGAGGATGCAATCTGCGCCGCGAATGAGACAGGGCGAAGTGCTGCGAGAGTGTCGGCCCGAGCGGCGAGAGTCGCGAAGCCGCGGAGAGCGGCCAGCTGCGATGTCTCTCGGAGGATGGCAGACTTTCCTACACCCGCAGGGCCAATCAGAAGGACCACCCGTCCCGCGCCGGTCGCGCCAACCTCGAGCGCGTCGCTCAGCCGCCCGATAATGCCTTCACGACCAACGAGCGGCTGCTCCGGTGAGGCTCCCAAATGCCACGTTCTCTGCTGCTCTGAGATGCGCCGCCGCAGCACCGACAGCGGTAGAGAAAGCGTTCCAGCCTTCGTGCCGAGTTCTTGCGCGTACTCGTCCAGTACGTCAATCGCGAGCGCCTTTGAGCCATGCATCGCAATCGCTTCTGCCTTTGCGAGCGTGGCCTCTTCGTTAAGTGGATCCATGGCCAGGACTTGATTGGCGAGCTCGAGCAGCGGCTGCCACCGGCCTTGCCTGCGCGCGTCGTTCAGTTGACGAAGGGCGCGGTGAAGAATCGCCGCATTGACGCGCCCTCCCATCCTATCGCGCCACTCCGAGAGCCGATTCGGATATCGTCGTCTGAGGCCGTCCAGGAGCGGAGCGTGCGCTTGCGCGGTCGGGTCGGCGTGTGACAAGCTCCGCGCGTCGAGGATGGCCGTTGCGTCGCAGTCGACTCGGGCCGGATCGAGATACAACACCTCCCCATCCTCATCCAGCTCGAACCCCCGCTGCCGCAACTTGTACAGCATCTGCCGCAGGCTGTGCCGCCCCTTCGCGGGGTCGGCTCCCGGCCAGAACAGCTCCACCACCTCATCGCGCGTGACACGCTCGCCCGCCCGCATCGCCAGGTACACGGCGAGCACGAGCAGGAGCTCCGTCTTCATCGTGATCCGCCGCCGGCCGATCTGCACCTCGGCGGCGCCGAGCGCGCGTACCTTGATCACTCCGCCTTCACCCTCATGTCGAGGTCGACGGTATCCTCGCGGCCCCGCGTCACCCGGGCGTCACCGGGCGGACGCCCCGCGGGGAAGGGGGCGAGGGGGCCAACGCTACCGCGGCGGACGGCCGCCGGCAACACGCTGCCCTCGATCGGGCCCGGGCGGACGCCGGCTCCCCTCCCAGTCCCCACGCCTGCGGCCGTCGCCACGGCGGCCTACCGGGTGGGCACCGGCGCTTCCGGTAACGGAGGGCGCGCGAGTGGTCCCGCGTCGCACGTGCGTGAGCCTGAGCGCGCGATGGGCGACGGGGCCGCGGCGTGACCTACCGCCTGGTCCGCCGATGACCTTCGCGACCCCGGGGCCTGCAGCCATCGTCCGCTGTGGCCATTCGAGCAGGTGCTGCGGCAGGAGGGCGGACACAGGGCGTCCCGACGGGCATCGGCCGTCCGCTGCTTCCGACCCGTGGCGACTGGGCGCCGCCCGAGAGTTCTGCGCAACGCGCGCAGCAGGAGCATGACCTGGTCCATTGGCGCCATCTCGCGACAGCGGCTGCCCTGCATGCGCACGCAGAGGCGATCCGCGATCTCGGCCGATCAGGCGAGCACCGTGTCCTGCGGCCGCGGCCTGCCCCGAAGGACGCGGACGGGATGCGCACGCGCGGCGTCCGGGCGGAGCGCGTCCGAGAACCAGACCGTCACGTGGTCGGTCTCGTCGATGCAGTGTCCGACGAACTTCCGCGACGGAAAGGTGGGAGGCTCGTCGAAACCCACCTCACTCCTGATGCCCGGAGAGGCGAAGCTCTGGTTCTTCGTGGTGCCGGGGCTCGGCGTGTGCGAAACGCCCACACGAGGACCGGAGCATCGCACTCCGCGCATTCGACGCCACGCAGCAGGAGCCAGTGGGCTCCCAGCAGGCGGGCAAGGCGGTCCGCACCCGCAACGATCGCTCCGTGGGAGCGCACGCGGTGCGTCTCGCCCTAGCGTCGGACGCGCGACACGCTACGAGCCGCCACCATGACTCCAGATCCGCTTCCACTCGCGACTGAAGATCACGACTTCCCAGTACTCTGCATCGGTGCCGGCGGTCAGGCCGAGCTCCACCACGTAGACGCCAGGCGCGGCAGCGACTGCGACCGCGAATGGAAGCTGGTGCTTGCGGCCTGGCCCGGCGTGCTTCGCATACTCGCGAGCAGCCTGGGCGCACACCGCCTCATCTGTGACCAACGCCACGTCAGCGCGCCGCATGGTCGGCAAGTCGATGACGGCGCGCCAGGCCACCGTCGTCGAATCGGTGGCGCTCAGCAGATGCTGCACACCACCCAGGAACGTCTCGGCCCGCGGGCCGGCAAGACAGTGCACCGCCGGGGTCGGGCGCAACGGAAGCGTGTCGCTGAGCGCAAGACTCGCGATCACCGCCAAGAAGCGATACATGGTTCTCCTCGCCGCGTAACGTAAGGTCGTACCGTGGCCGCTCCGAACCCGCGTGCACGATGGGGCGCGGCCGCGAACCCGCCACCCCATCGGATCGGGCGCGACCCGCAATACCCCTGCGCGACACTTCCGCGCGCCCGCGAGCGCCGGTGCCGGCGCGCGGCAGTCCCCAACACGAACGGACCGCCGGGAGTCCCCGACGGTCCGCTCACGGTCCCTCGCCGCGCCTCCGGCGCCGCGCCTACTTCTCCCGCCCGCGTCCGCCGAGCGCCAGCACCTTCTCGATCCCCATCCCCTCGGCCTCGGCCTGGAAGTTCATCACGACCCGGTGCCGCAGCACGCTGAACGCCACCGCATCCACATCCTCGAGGTCCGGCACGCTCCGGCCATCCATCGCCGCCCGCGCCTTCGCGCCGAGCACCAAGTACTGCCCCGCGCGCGGACCGGCCCCGAAGTTCACGTACTTCTTCACCATCGGCGTCGCCGAGGGGTCGTCCGGACGCGTCGCGCGCGCCAGGCCCACGGCGTAGCTCACCAGCGACGGCGGCGCCGGCAGCCGGCGCACCAGCCGCTGCATCTCGCGCAGCGTCTCGGCGCTCAGCACCGGCTTCACCTCCTCCTGCTTCACGCCCGTCGTGGTCGAGACGATCGCCTCCTCCTCGTCGACCGTCGGGTAGCCGATGCGCAACTCGTACATGAACCGGTCGAGCTGGGCCTCCGGCAGGTGGTAGGTGCCCTCCTGCTCGATGGGGTTCTGCGTCGCGAGGACGAAGAACGGCTCGGGGAGCGCGTAGGTCTTGCCGGCCACCGTCACCGAGTGCTCCTGCATCGCCTGCAGCAGCGCCGCCTGGGTCTTCGGGGGCGCGCGGTTGATCTCGTCGGCGAGGACGATGTTGCCGAACACGGGGCCGCGCGCGAAGGTGAACGCGCGCTTGCCGGTGCCGTGGTCCTCCTCGAGCAGCTCGGTGCCGGTGATGTCGCTCGGCATCAGGTCGGGCGTGAACTGGATGCGCGAGAACTCCAGGTCCAGCGCCTGCGAGATGGTCTGGATCAGCAGCGTCTTCGCGAGCCCGGGCACCCCGACCAGCAGCACATGGCCGCCGGCGAGGATCGCCGAGATCATGTTGTCCACCACCTGGTGCTGGCCGACGATGCGGCGGCTGATCTGCTTCGCGATCTCCCCGCGCGCCTGGGAGAGCTGCGCCAGCAGGGCAAGGTCACGCTGGTCGGCGTTCGACACGAGGCTCCGAGGTGAAGAGGTCAGGCAGGATACGGCAAACGCCGGAATATCGCTGGCCGGGCGGCGGCGGGGCAGGCGTCCGCGCCATCCGCTCGTCCGCATGCATGGCGGACCAGCCGGTCGGCGCGCACACCTCACGCGCGACGGCCGGGCCGCGATCGAGTCCACCCGGGGCCGAACGCACGAAGGGCGAGCCGCCCGTGGGGCCGCCCGCCCGGATCCACCTTCACGCTGCC
>CAZPJF010000125.1:0-9377 GCA_964586095.1 uncultured Gemmatimonas sp.
CGCGAGAACGAGGCGACGATCAGCAAGCTGCGGTTCGGCGCGGACGAGCGGCCCATCGGCGTGCAGATCTTCGGGTCGGATCCGGTCGCGATGGGGGAGGCCGCCGCGTTCGTCACCGACGTCTTCCAGCCCGAGTTCATCGACATCAACTTCGGCTGCCCCGTGAAGAAGGTCGTGCGGCGGAACGGCGGCTCGGGGTGCCTCAAGGACCTCTCGCTCGTGCAGGAGATCATCCGCGCGGTGGTGCGCAGCACGCACCTGCCGGTCACCTGCAAGGTCCGGAGCGGGTGGAGCGAGGAGATGCGCGACCCGGTGACCATCGGCCTGCGCTGCCAGGACGCCGGCGTGCGTGCGATCGCGCTGCACCCGCGGACGCGCACGCAGATGTACACCGGCCACGCGCGCTGGGAGGAGATCGCGGCGATGAAGGCCGCGCTCGAGATCCCGGTCATCGGGAACGGGGACATCAAGACGGCGGAGGACGCGGCGCGCATGCGGCGCGAGACCGGCTGCGACGGCGTCATGATCGCGCGCGGGTCGTTCGGGCAGCCGTGGATCTTCCGCCAGGCGCGCGCGCTCCTCGAGGGCCGGCCCATGCCGGAGACGCCCGGCGTGGAGGAGCGCTTCCGGATCGCGCTCGAGCACGCGCGCATGGTGCAGGCGTACGAGGCCGACCCCGTGGGCGCGGCCATCGAGTTCCGCAAGCACCTCGGCTGGTACGTGAAGGGGCTCCCCAACTCCGCGGACCTGCGCAAGCGGCTGCACGCGGTGAATTCGTTCGACGAGGTCGAGGGGATCTTCGCATCGTACCTGCGGAGCGACTGGATGCGCGAGGTCGAGGCGGCGTGAGGCGCGATCGCGTCCGGTCGCTGCTCGCGGAAGTGGCGGCCGGCCGCGTGGCCGTCGAGCACGCGCTCACGCAGCTCGACGACGCGCCGGTCGACGAGCTGGGGTTCGCGACCGTGGACCGGCACCGGGCGCTGCGGCAGGGCTATCCCGAGGTCGTCTTCGGCCAGGGGAAGACGGCCGCGCAGGTGGTCGCGATCGCCGAGCGCCTGGCGGAGCAGGGCGACGGCTTCCTCGTGACCCGCGCCGACGAGGCCTCGCGCGACGCCCTCGCCGCACGCTGGCCGTCGGCGGAGGTCAATGCGCTCGGGCGCACGGTGCTGCTGCGGGCCGAGCAGCCCCGCCCGCGCGGCACCCGCGCCGTCGCGGTGGTGACCGCCGGGACCAGCGACCTCCCCGTGGCGGAGGAAGCGGCCGCGACGCTCGATGCCACCGGCCATCCGGTGCGGCGCGTCACGGACGTCGGCGTCGCGGGCATCCACCGCATCCTGGCCAAGCGCGACACGCTGCACGATGCCGCGGTGGTGATCGTGGTGGCGGGCATGGACGGGGCGCTGCCGAGCGTGGTGGGCGGGCTCGTCCGCTGTCCCCTGATCGCCGTGCCGACGAGCATCGGCTATGGGGCGGCGTTCGGCGGGTTGGCGCCGCTGCTCACCATGCTCAACTCGTGCGCGGCGGGCGTGACCGTGTGCAACATCGACAACGGATTCGGGGCCGCGGTGGCCGCGGCGCGCATCCTCGACGGCGCCCTGCCGTGACGGCGGACCGCCGCACACACGCGCCGGCGCGCGTGCACCCGTGCTAGGCGCCGCGGTCGCCTTCGTCCTCGGCGCGCTCGCCGCGCTCGCGTTGGTGGCGTGGCTCGAGCGCCGCGCCCGCGGGTCCGCACCGGGCCCGGAGGGCGGGCGGATGGCGGCCGCGCCTCGGGAACGCACCCAGGACGCGCTCCTCGCCGCCTTCCGGCCCGAGGAGCTGGGCGACCCGACGGACGCGCTGCGCGAGGACCAACGGATCCTCGCCGACGCGCTGCGCGACATCGCCAAGCGGCGCGGGGCGACCGCGGCCGTCCTGTGGCAGCTCGACCAGACCACGGGTGGCGTCGCGGCGCCGGTCGCCTCGAGCGCGGATGACGCGCGGTCGAGCCTCACCCCGGCGTTCCTCCCGGTGATCGGCCCCCGGGAGCGCGAGCGGATCGAGTTCGCGGCCCACGAGCGTCGGCTCGCGGTGGACCAGGTGCCCGGCATCCAGGCGATGGTCATCGCGCCGCTCGACGCGCAGGGCGAGCCGGGGGCCCTCACGCTCCATTTCACCGCGGAGACGCTGCCCGATGCCGAGGCGGTGCGCGAGTGGCTCCCGGCGCACGCGGCGGCCATGCAGGCGCTGTACGCGCTCGTCCGCACGCGCGCCGACGTGTCCCGGCAGAACCTGCGGCTGCGGGGGCTGATCCGCACGGCGCTCACGCTGCAGTCCACGCGTGACCCGCTCGAACTCGAGCGGCTCCTCGTGGTCGACTCGCTCACGGTGGCGGCGGCCGAGTGGGCGGTGCTCGTGCGCTGGGACGAGCGGACCGCGACGGGGACCGCCCGCGGCTGGACCGGCCTGGCGGCACGCCTCGGCGTCGACTTCGAGGCGCACGCGATCGACGAGGGCTCGCTCGTGGGGCAGGTATGCCGCGACGGGCGTCCGCAGGTGTTCGCCGATGCGCGGCACCTCGCCCGCGGGGAGGACCCGGTGTTCGGCGCCAAGCAGGCGCTCGCGCCGATCGGGTCGCTGCTCGTCGTGCCGCTGCGCCGCAGCGAGCAGGAGCGGCCGCTCGGTGCGCTCGTCTGCGGGCACCGCGAGGTCGCGGCGCTCCGCGCGATCGAGGCGCGCAACGCGAAGAACCTCGCCGTGATCGCCGCGGGCGCGCTCGAGACGGCCTGGACGGTGGAGGACGCGCGGCGCAACGCGCGCACCGACCCGCTCACGGGGATCGCCAATCGCCGGGGCTTCGACGAGCGCTATGCGCGGGTGATCGACGAGACCGACCGGTACGGCGGCACGGCGGCGCTCGTGCTCATGGACATCGACCACTTCAAGCGCGTGAACGACACCTACGGGCACGACGCGGGCGACACCGTTCTCAAGGCCGTGGCGGCCGTGCTCGCGGAGGGCCGGCGGACGGTCGACCTCGCGGCACGGCTCGGCGGCGAGGAGATGGTGGTGCTGCTGCCGCAGACCGATGCCGCCGGGGCGCGGGAGGTGGCCGAGCGGCTCCGGCGGCGCATCGAGGGTCTCGCGGTACGCACGACCGTGGGCGAGGTGCGGGTCACGGCGAGCTTCGGCGTCGGAGAGTATGCGGCGCGCGTCGGGACCGCGGCGGCGGTGGTCGAGCGGGCGGACCAGGCACTCTATGCCGCGAAGCGGAACGGGCGGAACCGCGTCGAGGTGGTCGCGTAGCGGCGCCGGCATCGGCCCGGGCGCCGCGAGGGCGGGAGCACCGGGCCGGGTGGCGCGGATGCAGAGCGCGCCGCGATCGATTGAACTTCCGGGGCCGGCGGGGTATTCATTCGCTGTGGCACGGGGGCGACCGGTTTCGATTGTGTAGGTGGCTCCGTGGCTGCGCGCCCAGGTCCTCGGGTCCCTGGTGAAACACTCGAGACATTTCCAACTGCGAACAACAACTTCGCGCTTGCTGCGTAAGGCCTAGCCTTACTCCAGCAGTGCCAGGGAGGTAGCCCCGCCCGGGGCGGCACCCTGGTATCGAAAAACCGGGCTGGCTTCCGGGCGTGCCCACCGCCCGGCGGCGAGATCAAGATGGGATCATCCGTGCGTGGGCGGCCTGCCGGCCAGCGCCCGGAGACACCAATCGGCGGGATACGCGCGTAGACGCTGCGGAAGATCTTATGCAAGACGAGGGTTCGAATCCCTCCGCCTCCACCTCGGAGAAGCAGGCAGCAGGGAGTGGGCAGCAGGCAGGATGACGCGGCGGGGCCGCTCCGGACGGGGCGGCCCCGTCGCATTGCTTCCGACCGCGCCTCGACACTCGCGGGCGTGCGGGCGATACTTGTGCGGTGATCGTGCGACCCGAGGTCGACCGCCCTCCGCGCGTGGCGTGGTCCACGGGCACGGTCGGCACCCGCCCCACACCGGACTCACGGCGATGACCACTGCCTCGACCCATGCCTGGCGCTTCTTCCGCGCCGGCGGCTCCGACCAGGTCGCGCTCGAGCGCGGCGCGGACCTCCTCCACCTCGACCAGCTCGACCCCAAGCTCTGGGTCGCACTCGCCTGCCCGGTGAAGGGGCTCGAGCTCGACGAGCGCACGCTGGCCCTCATGGACTCGGACGGCGACGGCCGCATCCGCGTTCCCGAGGTGATCGCGGCGGTGCGGTGGACCGCGCGCCTGCTCACTTCCATGGACACGGTGCTGCAGGGCGGCGACCTCCCGCTGGCGGCGATCGACGAGTCGACCGACGAGGGCAGGCGCGTCGCCGCCTCGGCGCGGGAGATCCTCGCCAACCTCGGCAAGGCCGGCCAGGCCACGATCGGCGTGGCCGACACGATGGCGACGGCGCAGGTCTTCGCGCAGACCGCGTTCAATGGCGACGGCGTGGTGCCGGTCGAGCTGATCGAGGACGCGGCATTGCGCGGGATCGCGGAACGCGTGATGGCGCACGCGGGACCGGTGACCGACCGCAGCGGCAAGCCGGGCATCACGCAGGCCGGTGTCGACGCCTACTTCGAGGCGTGCGCGGCGTACGATGCGTGGTACCAGGAGGGCGAGGCGAACGCCGCCTCGCTCCTCCCGTTGGGCGACGCGACGCCGGCCGCCGTGGCGGCGATGACCGCGGTGCGCGCCAAGGTCGACGACTATTTCGCGCGCTGCCGCCTGGCGGCGTTCGATCCGCGGGCGATCTCGGCCGTGAATCGCAAGGAGGACGAGTACCTCGCGCTCGCGGCGAGCGACCTGTCGGTCACGGCGCAGGAGGTGGCCGGGTTCCCGCTCGCGCGCATCGAGGCGTGGCGGCCGCTGCCACTCGGGGCGCAGGCCGTGCCCGGCGGGGCGACCGAGGGGCTCAACCCCGCGTGGGCCGACGCGATGGAGGTGTTCCGGCGCACGGTGGTCGCCCCCGTCCTCGGAGGCCAGCCGGCCGCGCTCTCCGAAGCCGACTGGGCGCGCATCCGCGGCACCCTGGCGGCGCACGAGGCGTGGGCGGCGCGCAAGGCGGGGTCCGCGGTGGAGGACGTCGGCATCGCCGGTGTCCGCGCGCTCCTGGCGGGCGATGCGCGGGCACGCCTCGCCGCGCTCATCGCGCAGGATGCGGCCAAGGAGCCGGAGATGACGGCGATCGCGAGCGTCGAACGCCTCGCGCGCTACCACCGCGACCTCGCCCGGCTGCTCAACAACTTCGTCGCGTTCCGCGACTTCTACTCGCGCGAGCGGCCGGCGGTGTTCCAGGCCGGCGCGCTCTTCCTCGACGGCCGGAGCTGCGACCTCTGCGTCCGCGTGGACGACGCGGGCAAGCACGCGGCGCTCGCCGGCCTCGCCAAGAGCTACCTCGCGTACTGCGACTGCCGGCGCGGCGGCGAGTCGATGACGATCGCCGCGGCGTTCACGGACGGCGACAGCGACAACCTGATGGTCGGCCGCAATGGCGTCTTCTGGGACCGGCAGGGGCGCGACTGGGATGCGACCATCACCAAGGTCGTGGAGAACCCGATCTCGATCCGGCAGGCTTTCTGGGCGCCGTACAAGAAGTTCGTGCGGCTCATCGAGGAGCAGGTGGCCAAGCGGGCGGCCGCCGGCGAGGCGGATGCGGATGCGCGCCTCGGCTCGGCCGCGGCCGCGACGGCACATGTCGACAAGAAGCCCGAGCCGAAGAAGATCGATGTCGGCACCGTCGCGGCCCTCGGCGTCGCCTTCGGGGCGATCGGGACGCTGCTCGCCACGATCGTCGGCTACCTCGCCGGCATCCTCACGCTGCCGTTCTGGGAGGTGGTGCTGGCCTTCGGCGGCATCGTGCTGCTCATCTCGACGCCGAGCATGCTCATCGCCTGGCTCAAGCTGCGGCAGCGCAACCTCGGGCCCATCCTCGACGCCAACGGGTGGGCGGTGAACGGCCGCGTGAAGATGAACGTCCCGTTCGGCGGGACGCTCACCCACGTCGCGCAGCTCCCGCCCGGCGCGGCGAGCTCGTTCGCCGTGAAGTACCCGGAGCCTCCCACCGTGCTGCCGCGGCTCATCGCGGCGCTGGTGGGCGTCGCCTTCGTCCTCTCGCTCCTCAACCACTTCGGGCTCATCCGCTCGCTCACGGGCGGGCGCGTCGGGGGCGAGGGGGCACGGGTGGAGAAGGTGGACGCCGGCGTGCCCTGAGGATGCTCAGCGGGGCAGGCGGTTCGCGAGCACCTGCGCCCACTCCGGGGCGGTGAACGGGAGCAACCGGCGCGCGTCCCGCCAGTACTCGTCGGCGCGGAAGGCCGGATAGTCACTGCCGTAGAGGACGCGACCGAGGCCGAACGCCCGGAGCTCGTCGCCGACGGCGGCGAGCTCCTCGGGGGCCGCCGTGGGGACGCCGTCGGTCTCGCGGGCGAGCGCGATCGCCGAGAGCTCGACGAAGAGCTCGGTGCCAGCCGGTGCGACCTCGGCGTAGCGCGTGGCGGCCCGGAGCACCGTGCGGGACGCCGCACGCGTGCCGCCGCCACCTCCGCCGTGCGCGAGGACGAGGCGCAGGGCACCGGCAGGGCGCACCACCCGCTCGAAGAAGGCGTCGGCGTGCGTCGAGTTGAGCGCTCCGATGTGCGCGAGCACGGGACGCTGTTCGCGTGCCGCCAGCGCCATGATTCCCGCCAGGCGGGCCACGTGCGCGGCCTCCGCGAGGTCGACGCCCGCGCTGGGCAGGTGCAGCTTGATGCCGCGCGCGCGGCCGTCACGGCCGCAGCGCTCCAGTTCCGCCAGCGCGTACGGGCGCAGCGGATGCACCGAGCAGAAGCCGACGAAGCGCAGGGTGTCGCGCGCCGCCTCGTCGGCGATATGCGCATTGACCGCCGCCACGCGGCGGGCCTCCTCGGCGAGCGAGAGGCCAAGGCCGCCGCGGAACTCGTCGGTCCCGTAGAGGTGCGCCATGGAGACCAGCAGCGCCTCGCGGCTGCCGCCCTCCCGCAGGGCTGCGACGACCGAGAGATAGGCGGAGTCGGGGCGGGAGAACTCCGCCCCGAGCGCCCGCCAGTCGCGCAGGAGATCGGCCCCGACGAGATGCACATGGTGGTCGGCCGGCGGCGCGGCCGGAGGTGGGGACGGCGGCGCCGCATCGCGCATGCGGCACGCGACGCCGGCCGCCAGGAGGAAGAGGAGAGTGGCGCGCAGGGGCACCTCGACGGGAAGGGGGCGGGTCAGCGCGCGCGGAGTTCCTGCCGCCACGCCCACAGCACGAACGCGACGAGCGCCGCGAGCATCGCCGGCGCGAGCATCACCGCGGCCACCTGGAGGATACCCTCCACCAGCGGGCCCACGTCATCGCCGCCGGCGGAGCCGATGCGGAGACTCCGACCAAGGACGAGGCCTCGCCACACGGACAACGGCACCCAGGTGAGGAGGAAGACCGCGCCCGCGAGCCGCGCGCCAGCGCGTACGTTCATGAGGGGCGCGCCTCGCGGAGCCGGATGAGCCCTTCCTGCGCCATCGAGGCGACCATGGTCCCGTCCTCGCGGTAGACG
Source organism: uncultured Gemmatimonas sp. (assembly GCA_964586095.1). Taxonomy (GTDB): domain Bacteria; phylum Gemmatimonadota; class Gemmatimonadetes; order Gemmatimonadales; family Gemmatimonadaceae; genus Pseudogemmatithrix. The sequence continues at coordinate 7,543 of CAZPJF010000125.1, forward strand.
GTCCCGCGCACGAACCCGCGCGCGCCCGCCGCCGATGGGCTGTCGCTCACGTAGAGGAGCCACTCGTCGGCGCGGAAGGGGCGGTGGAACCAGACGGTGTGATCGAGCGAGGCGATGATCAGCCGCGGGTCACGGAAGGCGATCCCGTGCGGCATCAGGGCCGTCGGCAGGAATCCGTAGTCGGAGGCGTAGGCCAGCACCGCCTGGTGCAGCATCGGCGTGTCGGGGGCGCGCTCGCCCAGCCGGAACCAGATCTGCCGACGCGCGTCGGCGCTCGCGCGCCGCTCCGGCCGCGCGAACGGGTCGGCGGGCGTGATCACGCGGATGTCGATCGGCCGGTCCTGCGTGAGCACCGAGCGCAGCGGCTCGGGGATCCGGTCCGCGCGCGCGCGGATGAGCTCGAGTTCCGACGGGAGGCTCTCCGGCGCCGGCACGTCGGGCATCGTGGTCTGGTGGTCCAGCCCCGGCTCGTCGATGTGGAACGAGGCCGAGAGATGGAAGATCGCCTCGCCGTGCTGGATCGCGGTCACGCGGCGGCTGGTGAAGCTCCGCCCGTCGCGCGGACGGTCGACGAAGTACACGATCGGCGCGCGGAAGTCGCCCTCCCGCAGGAAGTAGCCGTGGACGGAGTGCGCCTCGCGGCCCTCGCCCACCGTGCGGCGCGCCGCGACGAGTGCCTGCGCGAAGACCTGGCCGCCGAACACGCGGCCGGTGCCGAGGTCGCGGTTGTGGCCGCGGTAGATGTTGTGCTCGAGCGGCTCGAGTTCGAGCAGGCTGAGGAGTTCGGCGACGACGGACATGAAGGAGGGTCGCGGGTCAGGGCGCGGGGACGGCCGGGAGCGGCGGACGCTCCGGCGGCTCGTCCTGGTTGCGCATGTGGTCGGCGAGCTGGTGCAGGCGCTGGCGCAAGAAGCCGCGCAGCTCGGGGGGCATCTCGTGGGCGTCGAGGGCGCGGTCCATGCACCAGAGCCACTGGTCGCGTTCGCGCCGCCCGATCGCGAAGGGCATGTGCCGCGCCCGCAGGCGCGGGTGCCCGTACTTGGACTCGTAGAGCGGCGGACCGCCCGTCCAGCCCGTGAGGTACTCGTGCAGCTTCTCGCGGCTCCGCTTGAGCGACGCCGCGTGGAGACGCCGGATGTCGGCGGCCTCCGGGGCGCGGTCCATCAGGTCGTAGAAGCGGTCCACGAGGGCGCGGACGCCGTCGACGCCGCCGAGCTGGTCGAAGGGGAGGGGAGGGGTGGTCATCAGGGGGCGGGGGTCCCCTGAAGGATAGTCGGCGTCGGTCGCGATATCTTCGGGGAGTGCCTCGGGCGTGACGGCGACCTGCCGACCCGCGCCCGCCTCGCCACCCGAACCGGACGCGCGCGTGCCCGACCGTCCCGCCGTCAGCCCTGACTGGTCCGAAGGCCGGTTCTTCGACCGGTGGATGATCGTGCACTTCCTGAGCGGGGTCACGGGTGGGCTCACGAACCTCTGGGTCGGCTGGACCGGGGCGACGGTGCTGCTGGTCGGCCTCGGCCTGATGGTCGCGTGGGAGGTCGTCGAGGTCGTGCGCGGGATCAGCGAGTCCTGGGAGAACCGCCTCCTCGACCTGGTCTTCGGCGCGGCCGGGATCGGCGTGGCGCTCGCGCTCGCCGCGCGGCTCACCCCGCGGCAACAAGTCGTCGCGTTCGTCGTCAGCGCGGTCCTCTTCGCCTGGGGGGACTTCCTCGGGTGGCGCGCCTACCGGCGCCGCGTGCGCGCGACCGACGAGCGGTAGGCGGGCCCCGCGTCCCACGGCGGGCCTGCCGCGCGCCCTGCCGTGGGGCGACAGCGCCGGCGCCCGTCCGGGCGAC